>DHYQ01000009.1:2092-25841 GCA_002414205.1 Gallionellaceae bacterium UBA5126
CTCCATAAAACGGGCAAACGACAACCAGCCACCCTGTGCGGCAATTTCCTGTTGTATCAGGGCGGACAGGCGGGCACTATGCGCGGCGGCAGTGGCGTCGGGGGCAGGCAGGCTCATGGCGGCAGTTCATCAAAAAAAGTGCGCAAGTTTAGAGGAGGATGCGATGCAAGGCAAAGTGGTATTGGTAACCGGCGGGGCAAAACGCGTGGGCGCGGCCATCATTCGACGACTGCACGCGGCGGGCGCGGACATCGCGCTGCACTATCGCCACTCCGCCGCCGACGCCGAAGCGTTGCAAGCCGAGTTGCACGCCAACCGTCCGAATAGTGTGGCGCTGTTTCAAGCCGATTTGCTGGACTTGTCACAACTGCCCGCGCTGGTCACCGCCGTACTGGCGCGCTTCGGGCGGCTGGATGGCGTGGTCAACAATGCCTCCAGCTTTTATCCCACGCCGTTGGAACACATTACACAAAACGACTGGCGCGACCTGATGGGCAGCAACCTGCAAGCCCCGCTGTTTCTGGCGCAAGCCGCTGCCGATGCCCTGCGCGTCAGCCAAGGGGCCATCGTCAACATCGTCGATATACACGCCGAGCGCCCCATGCAGGGTCACCTGCTGTACAACGTCGCCAAATCCGGCCTGCGCGGCCTGACTTTCGCTCTGGCGCAAGAGTTGGCCCCGCAGGTGCGCGTCAACGGCATCTCCCCCGGCGCGATTCTGTGGCCCAGCGACGGCGATTGGCAAAGCCAACAAAAACGCGCCGAGATCATTGACCACACCCTGCTGAAACGCGAAGGCGAGCCAGACGACATCGCCCGCACTGCGCTGTTTTTGCTACGCGACGCGCCCTACATTACCGGGCAAATTTTGGCGGTGGATGGCGGACGCAGCTTGTGTTTGTAGAAAACCACCTACCTCCGTTCGTGGTGAGTCTGTCGAAGCATGAACGGTGGATAAACCCATCACAGCAATACGCAAAACGCCCTTCGACCAGCTCAGGGCGAAAGGATCCAATCCGAGTTGCGAATGTAAGCCCCACCCTTTCCCCCTCCCGCGCTTTAACGTACCATCGCGCCCTATTTGATTTGCTTGGATGATTGTGAAATGACTGCCTTGAAAACCCCCGAATTGTTGTTGCCCGCCGGTACCCTGGACAAGATGCGCATGGCGTATGCCTTTGGCGCGGATGCGGTGTATGCCGGGCAGCCGCGTTATTCGCTACGGGCGCGCAATAATGAATTCAAGTTGGAGGAGTTGCGCACCGGGATTGCCGAGGCGCATGCGCTGGGCAAAAAGCTGTTCGTCGCCAGCAATTTGATGCCGCACAACGCCAAGGTCAAAACTTATATGGCCGACATGCAGCCGGTGATCGAGATGCAGCCCGACGCGCTGATTATGGCCGACCCCGGCCTGATTGCCATGGTGCGCGAGCGCTGGCCAGAGCAGGAAATTCATTTATCCGTGCAGGCCAACACCGTCAACTACGCGGCGGTGAAATTCTGGAAATCGCTGGGCTTATCGCGGGTGATTTTGTCGCGGGAATTGTCGCTGGACGAAATCGAGGAAATCCGCCAACTGTGCCCGGACATCGAGCTGGAAGTATTCGTGCACGGTGCGCTGTGCATTGCCTATTCCGGGCGCTGCCTGCTGTCCGGCTATTTCAACCACCGCGATGCCAATCAAGGCACTTGCACCAACTCCTGCCGCTGGGATTACAAGGTCGAAAATGCCGAGGAAAACGGCACCGGCGACATTCAGAAAATTGATTTCGATTTTGACAAGGCGTTAAGCAACAGCGCGCTGTCCGACTGCGGTAGCCAGCCGCGTCATCCGCTGGCGGATCGGGTGTATGTGATTTCGCGCCAAGATCACCCCGGCGAATTGATGCCGGTGCTGGAAGACGAGCACGGCACGTACATTATGAATTCCAAGGATTTGCGCGCCGTGGAGCACGTCGAGCGGCTGGTCAAAATCGGCGTGGATTCACTCAAAGTGGAAGGCCGCACCAAGTCGATTTACTACGTCGCCCGCACCGCGCAAGTCTATCGCCAAGCCATTGACGATGCCGTCGCCGGTCGTCCGTTCAATTTGCAACTGCTGGGCGCGCTGGACGCACTGGCCAATCGCGGCTACACCGACGGCTTTTACGAACGCCACCACACCCACGAACAACAAAACTATATGCGCGGGCACTCGGAAAGCTTCCGCCAACAATACGTCGGCGACATCACCCGCTGCGCCGACGGCATGGCGGAAATCGAAGTCAAAAATAAATTCCAAGTCGGCGACAAACTGGAAATCATTCACCCCAAAGGCAATTCAATTATCGACCTGACCGAAATGACCACTCTAGACGGCACGCCCATCGCCACCGCCCCCGGCAGCGGCCACCACGTCCGCATCCCGCTGGCGGGTGAACAAGCGGGGGGGATGGTGGCGAGGTTTGTGTGAATCATCTGGAAAAATGACAAACGCTGTTTTCATCAAACGCCTTTTTGCTGGTGTACTTTTATTCACCGCATTGCTTGTCGTTGGTTTGCCTTGGGCATTGTATTGGGTTGGCTTATCTGGCATCCGTGATATGCCCACGCCACCGAGTACGATAGCAAGCACACAAGATGTCCAGAAGGTATGGCAAAAGGCGCGTGGCACGGGTGAACCAGTAATCGAGCCAATTTCACCACTTGGTTACGCTCATCTCATTTACGAAGGCAAAAAACAAAAACCTGGCTTACTGGTGACTTGGTGGGTTGCAAGTGCCAACAATCTTGATCACTTAAAGTACCGTGGCATGGGATGGTGGCATCTATCGGGGACAGCACTGACCATTTGGCTCTCGCGCAACTGGTCAAGTGAGCAGATATTTTCAAAGGCAGTAGAGATTGAGCATGGTCGCGCAAAGGAGCCGAATAAGCCAATATGATTCAATTCCTCATACCCAAGCTCACGAAGATGCACTCTGGCCGGTTATCGCTTCAACTAACTGAAAAAGGTGCTTGGGAGTCATTTCCTGCATTTGCCGAGGCACTTGCTAACCAACTAGGAGGTGAAATCACCGAGCGAGTTAATGCGCCAGATATTCGTCTTTGGACGCTGCATTATTCCGGAAACTTCTTTCATCTCGTTTACGAGGATTACCCTAACGGGGTTTCACTCGAACCCACGATGGATACACAAGACGAAATGATTCTGGCGTTGTTTGCGATGTTCACCCCCAAATCCACCCAGTGAGTCGCCATGATTTTTGCCAAACTCTCCCAACTTTCCCGCTACGCCGCCCTGCACCCGCTGATTCCGCAGGTGCTGACATTTTTACAGCAGACCGACTATCGCGCCTTGCCTGCGGGCAAGCATCCGATTCTGGGCGAGGAGTTGTTTGTGATTGTGGAGCAGGTGGCCGGGCGGCGGCGTGAGGCGGCGCAACTGGAGTGTCATCGGCGTTATATCGACATTCAACTGGTGTTGGCCGGGGTGGATGAAATGGGCTGGCGGGCGCGGGAAACGTGTTCTCAGCCCCTTGCCGAATTCGATACGGCCCGCGACATCCAGTTCTTCGCCGACCCGCCCAGCGCGTGGATTGCCACCCCGCCAGATACGTTTTGCCTGTTCTTCCCCGACGACGCGCATGCGCCGCTGGTGTCGGCGGGAAAAATCCACAAATTGATTTTCAAAATTGCCGTCCAACCCGGCGCACTATCTGCGAGAATAGCGCCCCCCGCCTAGCATGGCGGCAACACATAAGCGAAGTTGCACAAAAACGAGAACCAGCGCGCGATGTCCCTGCAATCAAATCTACACACGGTCTGGAGTTGGCTGACCGATGACAAAAACCAAAAAACGCTGATGTTTGTCGGCGGCGGTTTGCTGGCCGTGGTGACAGCACTGAGCCAACTGGGATTTTTTGAAATCAAGCCGTCAGTGGTCGTCGATCACAAAACCGCCCGGCCCATCAGCGCGGTTCCGGCCCCCGCCGCTTCCGCCCCGGTCGCCGCCAGCGCCGCCGCCGATCCTTCGGTGAAGCAGTTGCTGGAAGCCATCGCCCAAAAGGATAAAACCGATCAGGCCGAACGCGAATACCGTCAGGAGCGCGAAGCTTGGCAGTTGGCACAGCAACTCAACACCATTGCCGGTTTTCAGGCTTATTTGTCGGATTACCCGAATGGCCGCCACGCGCATTTTGCCGAAGCCAGCATCGACAAGTTGCGTAGCCCGCTGACACCATTGCCGGCCACTAACCCGCCGACGAGCAAACCGCCGTCACACAAAACGGACAAGACCCCCGGCAAATCTGCGACACGGACACACCCACTGCCAACCGACAAAACCAGCGGCAAGATCCGCCCTTCCGGCAAACCGGCTCGCATCGTCGTGCAGTGCATGGAGGGCACCCGGCTGTATGTCGATGGGGTGGAACGTGGCCGTATCACCACCAATTTGTTCGGCACCTTCATGGCGAACATTCCGGCGGGCAAACATGCGTTACTACTGGCCAACAGCATGGGGGTGCTGCAACAGGATGTGGAGCTGCGCAGCGGTAAAACACTGCGCCTGAGCCCGCCTTTTTGCGGTAATTGAGCCGCCCCACCGGGCGGCCCGTGCAGCTTAAAGGGCTTTGCGCACGTCGATAATGGCGTGATCCTCGGCGCTGGCATGTTGCTCGAAGCCCAGGCGGCGCATCAGTTTCAGCATGTTGTGGTTGTTGCTGAGCACTTCGCCGACCATAGTGGTCAGACCCTTGTCGCGGGCCGCTTCCATCAGGCTGACCATCAGTTTCTGCCCCAGCCCCTTGCCACTTACCTTGTCCCCCACCACCAGCGCAAATTCGCAGGTTTCGCCGTCGGGGTTGATGGAGAAGCGCGCCACGCCTAATTCTACTTCCTGCTCGTCAATCGTCGTGACGGCCATCAGGGCGAGTTCCCGGCTGTAGTCGATTTGCGTGAAACGCACCAGCATGGCTTCGGTCAGGTGCTGCACGCTGTTCATGAAGCGGAAGTATTTAGATTCTTCCGACAGGCCATCCACAAAGGTTTTTACCAGTTCAGCGTCTTCGGGGCGGATGGGGCGGATGGTAATGTTGGTGCCGTCGGCCAGTTGCCAGTAGCTCACCAGATGGGTCGGATAGGGGTAAATCGCCATGTGGGCGTAGCGATCGGGATTGGGCTGGCGGTATTGCAACACCACGCGGGCATCCGCCGCCAGTGCGCCGTCTTCGTCCAGAATCAGCGGATTGATGTCCATTTCCTTCAGCAGCGGCAACTCGCACAACATTTCCGACACGCGCAGCAGCACGTCTTCCAGCGCGTCCATGTTGGCAGGCGGCAGGTTGCGGAAGCGACCAAGCATCTTGGCAATACGCGTATCCTGAATCAATTCGTTCACCAGGAAGCTATTGAGCGGCGGAATGGCCACGGCACGGTCGCCCATAACTTCCACCGTGGTACCGCCCGCGCCGAAGGTAATCACCGGGCCGAACACCGGGTCGGTCGTGACGCCGATCATGAGCTCACGGCCATTGGGTTTGACTACCATGGGTTGAATCGAAATGCCATCCAGATGGGCTTTGGGGCAGGCGCGGTGCACGCGCTCCATGATTTGCTGGTAGGCGGTGCGCACTTCCTGCGCGTTGTTCAGGTTGAGCATCACGCCGCCGCTATCGCTCTTGTGGGTGATGTCCCGCGAGTTGATTTTCATTGCCACCGGATAACCCAGTTGCTGGGCAATCAGCAGCGCTTCGTTGGGCGAATGCGCCACCATGGTTTTCGCCACTGGAATACGGAAGGCCGACAGCACGGCTTTGGATTCCATTTCACTCAACACCATGCGCCGCTCCTGCATCGCGCCTTCGATAATCATGCGCGCACCTTCGGCATCCGGTTCGAGGTGATGCGCCGAGGGGCCGGGCATTTGCATCAGCAATTTCTGGTTGCGGTAGTAGGCCGACAGGTGAGCAAACACTTCCACCGCAGGCTCCGGCGTGCGGAAGTGTGGCTTGTGCGCATCGTTGAAGGCGGCGCGGGCTTCGGCCACCTGACTTTCGCCCATCCAGCAGGCCAGCAGCGGTTTGCTGTGCGTCTTGCTCAAATCAATCAGCGCCTGCGCAGATTCCAGCGGCTTGGTCATGGCTTGCGGCGTGAGAATCGCCAGCACGCCATCCACGTTGTGATCTTCCAGGCAGGCTTTCACCGCGTGGTGGTAACGGTCGGCTTGGGCATCGCCAATCACATCCACCGGATTGGCGTGCGGCCAGTTGCTCGGCAAATACTGGTTGAGATAGGCGATGGTGCTGTCGGACAACTGGGCAATCGACAAGCCCAAATCCACGGCGCGATCCGTGGCCATTACGCCGGGGCCGCCGCCATTGGTGACGATCGCCAAACGATTGCCCACCGGACGGAAGCCGCAGGACAGCGCCTTGGCAGCGGTAAACAACTGGGTAATGGTTTGCACGCGGATCACCCCAGCGCGGCTGACGGCAGCATCAAACACATCGTCCGCGCCGACCAGCGAGGCGGTATGCGACATGGCGGCCTTGGAACCCGCCGCATGCCGACCGACCTTGACCAGAATCACCGGCTTGAAGCGGGCGGCAGCGCGCAAGGCACTCATAAAGCTGCGCGCATGGCGAATGCCTTCGATGTACATCAGGATGCTATGGGTTTGCGAGTCGGACACCAGATAGTCCAGAATTTCGCCAAAATCCACGTCGGTGGAGGAGCCCATGGACACCACACTGGAAAAGCCAACTTCATTGCTTTGCGCCCAATCCAGAATGGCGGTGCACAGCGCGCCGGATTGCGACACAAAGGCGATGTTGCCGCTGTTGGCTCCGCCCTTGTTGAAGGTGGCGTTCAGGCCAATCGACGGACGCATGATGCCCAGACAGTTGGGGCCAATCAGGCGGATGCCGTATTTTTGCGCGCTGGCCATGAACTGCTTTTCCAGCGCTGCACCCGCTTCGCCGGTTTCGCCAAAACCGGCGGTGATAATCACGGCGGCCTTCACGCCTTGTTCACCGCAACTTTCGATAATGCCAGGCACGGTTTTTGGCGGTGTAGCAATCACTACCAGATCAACCTCGTCATCAATATCTTCAAGACAACCGTAGGCCCGATGGCCCTGCACAGTGGCATTCTTGGCATTGATGGGATACAGCGCGCCCTTGAAACCACTTTCCAGCATGTTTTGAAACACAATCTGTCCCACAGAATCGGGGCGATCGCTGGCACCGAACACCGCCACCGACTTCGGGGCGAACAGGGTATTGAGATAATGCTTGCTCATATCAGTCATTTTATCGAATTGAACGAATGCCGATTGTGTCTCGAAGCGCTTACGAAAGCATTACCTCGCGCAGAAATTAATCCACACAATATGCAAGGTTAGGGGGTTCGCCGAAAAAGCAGTAGCTGTTACGCTGCTTCTTGGCCATATACATGGCGTCGTCGGCACGCTTGACCAGGGTTTCACTGTCCAAACCATCTTCAGGATAACGCGCCACCCCGACACTCCCGCCCAACATCCAAGCCTGTCCATGCAGCATGAAGGGCTCGCTCAAACACTCAACGATTTTTTGTGCCACACGCTGAATGTCGTCAATACGTGCAACATGCGTCAGGATGATGGTGAATTCGTCGCCGCCCATGCGGGCGATGGTATCGGATTTGCGTGGTACACACACCCGCAGGCGGCGCGCGACTTCTTTCAGCACCGCATCCCCGGCATCATGGCCCAACGTATCATTGACCTCCTTGAAGCGATCCATATCCAGGAACAGCACAGCAAAGTGTAGTTCCTGACGCTGCGCCGACGCCAGCATTTGCTCCAGACGATCATAGAACAGGGTGCGATTGGGCAAGCTGGTCAAGGTATCGTGATGCGCCAGGCGACGCAGGGCCTCTTCGTCACGTTTACGTTTAATCACCACCGCCATGGTGTCGGCCACGGTTTTCAGGTACTTGCGCTCTTCTTCGTCGCCGGGATGGTTATGTGGGATGTACATATTCAACACCCCCATCAACTTGCCCTCGGTCAAAATCGGCACACAGTAATGCCCATGTGGGGTCATGCCATCAAAGGTAATTTCGTGCGCTGCATTGACGTGATTCATGAACACCGTCTCACGCGTTGCCGCCGCCGTGCCGCACAAACAGCGTCCAAACGAAATATTGGCACAGCGCTGCAACAATACTTCCGGCAAATTTCGCTGCGCCACCATGACTAGACTACGGCCATCCTCATCCACCAAAAATACCGCCCCCTTGGATAACAAGGCAAACGTCGGAATCGACAGCACCGCATCCAGCGACAATTGCAACACCTCTTCCAGCGTCAAGGGCGGCAGGGCGATATTCAGGATGGTGTCCATCACCCGCTGCACATGCAGGGCGCGCTGAATTTGTAACTGCGCGGTTTGGCGCTCGCTGATGTCATTGAAAATCACCACCGCCCCACTGGGTTGTCCATGCAGCAAAATCGGCGTGGTGACGTATTCCACGGGGAAACTGCTACCATCCTTGCGCCAGAAAATTTCGTCAGAGACCCGACGTACTGCCCCCGTTTGCAGGCTGTGATAAATCGGACATTCCTCCAGCAGATACGGTGAGCGATCCGCATGCAAATGATGAATCAAAGCGTGCATGTTCTGCCCCAACAATTCACTGCTGTCGTAGCCCAGCATCTGGCAACACACCGGATTGACAAAGGTCACATTGCCTTGCAAATCAACACCATAAATTCCTTCGCCCACCGCATCCAGCAATAATTTGATGCGCGCCTCGCTATCGCTGAGTTTGACCTGCTCCTCCAGCAATTGCTGAATAAATTCTTCATGCATGCGTCCGCGCGCCAATCCTGCCTCCAGCAAACCCTGCCGGGCATGGCGCAACTCATTTTCGGTGCGCCCCAAAATCGCCCAGAACAACAGCAGAATACCGGCACCCATCACCGTCGAAATGGCAAGCAACCACCAAAATCCTTGCCGCTCCTGTGCCAGCATCGGGGTCATGTCGCGCAGCACCACCATATTGGCAACCGGTTGACCCGCCACATCCGGCAACGGAATGCGCGCACTCCAATACTCCCGTCCATCCAACTTCACCCGCTCAGTCAACAACACCTGCTGTCCGGTTTGCGGCTGACTGATCACCTGATTCAACCAGCCAACGGGCGGGGTCGCACTTTGGCTTTGCGTGGACAACACCGCAGACGGCATCAGTTCCCACGGATTTTGCCGGTGCATCATCTGCATCCCGGCTTGCCAGTTTTCGCGTTGTAGATAGGCTTTGTTCACCAGCACAAAAAGTTCCACGTTGAACATTTCGTGCATTTGGTGCATGGCATCGTCGATTTCCTGCCCCAGCTCGATATAGCCAATACGCCGGCCATTGCGCTCAACAGGCAATACCGCACGCAAGGTAAAGGTGCCTAACGCCCCCAACTCCAAACCCGCCGAAAACTGCCCGCTGCGTTGCGCCGCACGCAAGGTGAAGCGATTGATGACATCCCCGTGGCGATCGGGCTGATGCACCCGCAGGAAATTTACCCGTTCCAAATCGTGATAGTAAAAATGTGTGATATTGGCTTGTTCGTGCAAGCGCTGGTAAATCGGCAAGCTCAACGCCATCAAGCGCGCTCGATCATGGGCCTCAAAAGCCGCCAGAATACGTTCATCTTGCGCAATAAAACCCAAATTGCCACTCAACATGCGTATGCGTGATTCCTGCATGCTGTGCAACTGATTCTGGAACAACGTGGCGCCGTCCTGCACGGCCAGACGCATCTGCTGCTGCTCCATGCGATTGAATAGGTACAGGCCGAGAAAAAACACCACAAGACCAGACAGCAACAAGGGAAGGATGATGCGTTTTTTTAGACTGAGGTCCATGGTCGGATGAATTGGAGCACAAGTTGGAATTGGGATCGGTGCGGGCGCGAATAATAACGTAACCATCCAGATGCGGGGCAAGACGACAGACATGCCAGGCTGTAAAAGGCTGGTTTTGAACGCTCAATTTTGCGGCAACGTAGGCTAAAATCGCACGCCATGAAAACACCTCACACCCCCCAAATCACGGTCAGCGCCAACGTGCGCTATCAAGCGGAAGAATCGGACGAACAACAAGCACGTTTTGTCTTCAGCTATACCATCACCATTCACAACACGGGCGATATTGCCGCCAAATTATTGCGGCGCCACTGGATCATCACCGACAGCCATCATCGTGTTCAGGAAGTGCATGGTGACGGCGTAGTGGGCGAGCAACCGCTGATCCTGCCGGGGCGGCGCTTTGAATACAGCAGTGGCACCCTGTTGACCACCCCCGTCGGCACCATGCGCGGCTACTACACCCTGCGCACGGACGAAGGCGCGGAATTCGACGTTGCCATTCCTGAGTTTGTGTTGAGTATTCCCCGTGTGCTCCACTAAGGCGCTGCTTTTGGGTGTGCTGTTCAGTACGCTCTTAGCGGGCTGCGTAGAGCAGCCGCTGCTGCGCCCGGTTGACCCGCCCGCCCCCAGCGTGCGTTTTGTCAGCACGCCCATGCCAGCCCAAACTGCGCAAAGCCGCGCCCCCCGCCGACGCGGCAAAGCAAACGCCTCGGCGTCACTCTGGCAACAGCTCCCGGAGTGGGAAAATAGCGCGCTCTTGCCCAGTTGGCAGGCGTTTCGGCACAGTTGCCGCAGCCTGGTCAACCATCCCGCCTGGCGCGACGTGTGCTTGGCGGCAGAACAACTGCAACAGCCAGACAACGCCCAAGTGCGTGCCTTTTTCGAGCAATCATTCGAGCCACATCGTTTGGGTAGCCGCACCGGCACGGGCACCATTACCGGCTATTACGAACCCAAACTCCTGGGTAGCCCACAAAAAACCGCCCGTTTCCGCTATCCGCTGTATGCCAACCCCACCAAACAAGAAGACCCCAGCTATCGCCGCGCCAGCTTGTCCAGCCGCCAAAGTATCCAAACCGGCAAGCTGGCAGGCTTGGAGCTGTATTGGGTAGATAACGAAGTCGATTTGTTTTTTATGCAGATTCAAGGCTCCGGGCGCATTGAACTACCGAATGGTCAATTGATCCGCGTCGGCCACGATGGCAGCAATGGCCGCCCTTACCGCTCCATTGGCCAACAACTCATCAACATGGGCGAGCTGCCGCTGCATCAGGCCTCGCTGTGGGAAATCAAAGCCTGGGGTGCACGCAATCCCAGCGCCATGAGTAGACTCATGCAACGTAACCCGCGCTTTGTGTATTTTCGTCAACTCCCCAATGAGGCCACCGCGCCGGTTGGCGCACTGGGTGTTCCGCTCACCGAGGGATACAGCTTGGCGGTTGACCCCAGCCACATTCCACTGGGGGCGCCGGTCTTTCTCTCAACCACCTACCCCAATAGCAAGCAACCCCTGAATCGACTGATGGTGGCACAGGATACCGGCTGCGCCATCAAAGGCCCCCTGCGCGCCGATTTTTTCTGGGGCTATGGCCCACAAGCCGAAACGCAGGCCGCACGCATGAAACAAGAGGGCAAAATGTGGGTGCTTCTCCCACGCAAAACCGAACGCAGCCGCCTGCATACCGCCCAACATGAAGACCCTGCCAGCACCGGGTTATGACCACATCCGCATGCGGTTACGCAAAATTTCATCATGGTGTCATAATCGACACTCAAACTATTAACCTGAACGGAGAATCAACATGACTAGAATGGTAGAGTGCGTAAAACTGGGCCGCGCCGCTGAAGGGCTGGATCGTCCTACTTACCCCGGCCCACTGGGTCAACGCATTTTTGACAGCGTGTCCAAGGAAGCGTGGCAGGGCTGGATCCGCATGCAAACCATGTTGGTTAACGAAAATCGTCTCAATCTGGCCGACCCCGCAGCTCGCAAGTTTTTGGCGACCCAGATGGAGAACTACTTTTTTGGCGCGGGCGCACAAATGCCCGAAGGCTACGTCCCTCCGCGCGCTTAAGCATCAGAAAGTCAAATTTGGTCAAGAAGTACAACCCCCAACACTTCCTCAACCGCGAGTTGGGGCATCTGGAATTCAATCGACGCGTCCTGGCACAGGCGGCAGATCGTAAACTGCCGCTACTGGAGCGCCTGAAATATCTCTGTATCGTCAGCAGCAATCTGGACGAATTTTTTGAAATCCGCGTCGCGGGCGTCAAGGAAAAAATTCAGCATAACGCGGCCATACTGGATGCCGATGGCATGACCGCAAAGCAGACGTTTGCGCAGATTGAGCAGCGCTGTCATGCCCTGATTGATGCCCAGTACGATTTGTTCAACGACGAAATCGTCCCCGCCCTGGCCGAACAAGGGGTGCGCTTTTTGCGACGCACTCACTGGAACGACGCGCAACAAGCCTGGGTCAAGGATTTTTTCTTCCGCGAAGTGATGCCGGTACTCACGCCCATTGGGCTGGATCCCTCGCACCCGTTCCCGCGTGTACTCAACAAGAGTCTGAACTTCGCGGTGGAATTGCAGGGCAAGGATGCCTTTGGCCGCAATTCGGCGCGTGCCATTGTGCAAGCGCCACGGGTGCTGCCGCGCACCATCGCCATGCCGCCAGAAGTGAGCGGCTGCCCACACGGCTTTGTTTTTCTGTCCTCCATCTTGCATGCCCACGTCGGCGAGTTATTCGCTGGCATGGAAGTACTGGGCTGCTACCAATTCCGCGTGACCCGCAACAGCAATCTGTTTGTGGATGAAGAAGAAGTCAAAAACCTGCGCCTGAGTTTGCAGGGCGAACTGCCGCAGCGCAACTTCGGCAATGCCGTGCGACTGGAAGTGGCCGATAACTGTTCGCCACAAATTGAAGCCTTGCTGCTGAAGGAATTCAATCTCGACGAACGCGACCTGTACCGCGTCCACGGCCCCGTTAATCTGGTACGGCTGATGCAGATTCCCAACCTGGTCGACAAGCCCGCACTGAAGTTCCCGGAATTTGCCCCCATCCTGCCCCCGGCCCTACAAAAAAAGGGCGCGGACATGTTCAAGGCCATCCGCAAGGGCGATATTCTGCTGCACCACCCCTTCCACTCCTTCAAGCCGGTGATTGATTTCATCCAGCAGGCTTCACGCGACCCGAATGTGGTCGCCATCAAGCAAACGGTGTATCGCACCGGGGTAGATTCTGCCCTGATGGAAGCACTCATGGCCGCTGCACAGCGTGGCAAGGAAGTGACGGTGGTAGTGGAGTTGCTGGCACGTTTTGACGAAGAAGCCAATATCGGCTGGGCCACCCGACTGGAAGAAGTTGGCGCACACGTCGTCTATGGTGTGGTTGGCCACAAAACCCACGCCAAGATGATCATGGTGGTACGACGCGAAGAAGGCAAACTACATCGCTACGTCCATCTCGGTACCGGCAACTATCACCCGCGCACCGCCCGCCTGTACACCGACTTTGGCCTGTTTACCGCCCACGAAAGCATTTGTGCCGATGTCAACGAAGTCTTCAGCCAATTGACCAGTCTGGGCAAAGCACGTCCGCTGCATCATCTGTGGCAATCACCGTTCACCCTGCATCAGCAGATTGTGCGCGCCATCCGCCATGAAGCCGAACTGGCCAAAAATGGCCAACCGGCACATATCATTGCCAAGATGAACGCCCTATTGGAAGCGGAAACCATCAACGCGCTGTACGAGGCCTCACAGGCTGGCGTCAAAATCGACCTGATCGTGCGCGGCGTTTGCGCCCTGCGTCCCGGCGTGCCCGGTCTGTCCGAAAACATCCGCGTGCTGTCCATCGTCGGTCGTTTTCTGGAACACACCCGCATCTTTTATTTCCGCAACGCCCTCAAGCACGACATCTATCTATCCAGCGCTGACTGGATGGATCGCAATTTTTTCCGCCGTATCGAGGTTTGCTTCCCGATTATCGACAGCAAACTGAAAAAACGCGTCATGGATGAAGGCCTGAAAGTCTATCTCAACGACAACACCCAAGCCTGGGAAATGGACAGCGACGGCAGTTATAAACGCCGCAGCCCACGCCGTGGCTCCTACCGCTGTGCTCAAGACAATTTGTTGACCGCACTGGCCAACACCCCCGCTAACTTATAGACAACGACCGCCCGTCCGGGCGGTCAAGACGATTATCGGCATGCCGATAATCGTCACTCCCTTGACAATTTTTTGAGCGGCCGTTTTTTGTAAGAAACACGCAAGCAAAAAACAGGCAACCTGCAAGGTTGTGTCTCAAACACACGTCGGACGACGCAAATCTGCTCAAAAAACAGGCCAAAAATGACCTAAAAACACTAAAAAGTTGGCATGGCAATTGCTTAATAGACATCGCACAAGCCGTGTACTTTTAAATTTACCTATTATCTCCAGGAGAAAAGCATGAAAAGCGTACAACAAGGTTTTACCCTGATCGAACTGATGATCGTTGTGGCCATTATCGGCATTTTGGCTGCGGTAGCGATTCCTGCCTACGGTGACTACACTGCCCGCGCCCAAGCTGCGGAAGCGATGACCCTGCTGGACGGTCTGAAGACTCCCATGACCGAAGGCTACACCACCGACGGTTCCTGGTTCTTGTCCGGTATCAGCTCCGTGACTACCGGCAAGTACGTGTCCGGCATCACCGCTGACATCGCCCGTACCAACCTGACCGCACAATTTAAGACTGTAGGCGTGAGCAGCAAGATCGCAGGTCTGTCCGTGCACATGACTTACAACCCCATCACTGGCGGCTGGTCTTGCGCGAATGGTACCGGTGCTAACGACACCACCACCCCAAGTGTAGCGACTTCTTCCGTGATTGGTGCTTCCCCACTGCCACTGAACCTGTTGCCAAAGTCCTGCCAATAAGGCAAATCTAACAATCCTGCTAAGGTTGTTGACCCCGCCCTGGTGGCGGGGTTTTTTATGCCCGACATCACCCCACAGCATAAGGGCGCGAGGCAAATCGTTTACAATATCGCGCATGCAAACACCTCCCCTTTTTTCCCGCAAATTTGATTCCGGCAATCTCATCCTCATCGGCATGATGGGTTCCGGTAAAACCACACTCGGCCGCGCCCTGGCCAAACACTTACACAAAAACTTCATCGACAGCGACGAAGAGATTCAGCATCGCACGGGCGTCACCATTCCACACATTTTTGATGTCGAAGGCGAAGCCGGTTTCCGCATCCGCGAAGCGCAAGTCATTGCCGACCTGGTACAGCGCGACAATCTGCTGCTGGCCACCGGCGGCGGTGCGGTTCTCACTGAGCAAAATCGCATCGCCTTGCCGCAAAATGGCGTGGTGGTCTATCTGCGCACCCAGGTGCACGACCTGTGGCAACGCACCCGCAACGACAAAAATCGCCCGCTGTTGCAAACCGGCAATCCTTACCAGAAGTTGGCCGAGTTGTACGAGAAGCGCGACCCGATTTACCAGCAAGTCGCCGATCTGGTGCTCCCCAGTGGCAAACAGAGTGTCCACAGCATGATGCTGACCCTGATTGCCGAAGTTGAAAAATTCCGCCGTGAACGCGGCCATCCTGCCCAATTTTGACCATGAAGCCCATGCAAACCCTGACCGTCGGCTTGGCCGAGCGCTCCTATCCCATCCATATCGGCACGGGCCTGCTGGCCCAGCCGGACTTGTTGCAACCATATTTGCCACGCAAACGCGCCGCGATTGTCACCAACACCACCGTCGGCCCGCTGTATCTGGACAAGCTGCAAGCCACCTTGCGCGCCATCGGTGTGGAAAGTTTCGCCGTGGTGCTGCCGGATGGCGAGGCCTACAAAACCGGCGACACGCTGAATTTGATTTACGACGCGCTGCTGCAACATCGCTGCGAGCGCAGCACGCCGCTGATTGCTTTGGGTGGCGGGGTGATTGGCGACATGACTGGCTACGCGGCGGCGACGTATTTGCGCGGCGTGCCGTTTATCCAGATTCCCACCACGCTGCTGTCGCAAGTCGATTCCTCCGTCGGCGGCAAAACCGGCATCAATCATCCGCTGGGCAAAAACATGATCGGCGCGTTTTACCAGCCCCGGCTGGTGCTGGCCGACACCGACACCCTGAACACCCTGCCGGACAACGAACTGTCTGCCGGGCTGGCGGAAGTGATTAAGTACGGCTTGATCCGCGACCTGCCGTTTCTGGACTGGCTGGAGCAAAACATGGACGCGCTGCTGGCCCGCGACACCGCCGCGCTGCAATACGCCATTGCGCGCAGTTGCCAGAACAAGGCCGAAGTGGTGGCGGCGGATGAACGCGAATCCGGCGAGCGCGCCCTGCTCAACCTCGGTCACACCTTCGGCCACGCCATTGAATCCGGCATGGGCTATGGCAACTGGCTGCACGGCGAAGCGGTGGCGGCGGGCACGGTAATGGCGGCGGATTTGTCGCAACGCTTGGGCTGGATTAGCGATGCCGACGTACAACGCGTGCGCCAGGTGTTGCAACGCGCCCGCTTGCCGGTGGTGTCGCCCGACCTCGGCGAGGAAAAATATCTGGCCTACATGGGGCTGGACAAAAAGGTGGAGGGCGGCAAGTTGCGTTTCGTGCTGCTGCAACAACTGGGCCGCGCCGTGGTGTCGGGCGATGCGCCCGCCGAATTGCTGCATGCCACCCTGCGCGCCTGCGTGGCCTGACATGCTGGCGGACTATGCGGTGCAACATAGCCGGGGGCGACAAGTCGCCGAAGCGGCTCCCGTTGGACGCAGCGACTTCCAACGCGACCGCGACCGCATCATCCATTCTGCCGCCTTTCGCCGTCTGGAATACAAAACCCAAGTTTTCGTCAACCACGAGGGCGACCTGTTCCGCACCCGCTTGACCCACAGTCTGGAAGTGGCGCAAATCACCCGCTCGATTGCGCGCCAGTTGCAACTAAATGAAGACCTGGCCGAAGCCATTGCCCTAGCGCATGACCTCGGTCACACCCCGTTCGGCCACGCCGGACAGGATGCGCTGAATGCCTGCATGCGCGAGCACGGCGGCTTCGAGCACAACCTGCAATCGCTGCGCGTGGTGGATGTGCTGGAAGAGCATTACGCCGAATTCGACGGCCTCAACCTGTGCTTTGAAACCCGCGAAGGCATCCTCAAACACTGCGCCCCGGCGCAAGCGGCGCAACTGGGCGACGTCGGTGCCCGCTTTTTGCAGCAACGCCGCCCGTCGCTGGAAGCGCAAATCGCCAATCTGGCCGACGCCATTGCCTACAACAACCACGATGTCGATGACGGCCTGCGCTCCGGCCTGCTGACGTTGGCGCAACTAGACGCCGTACCGCTGGTGGCCGAGCATTTGCAGCAGGTGCGCAGCCGCTATCCCGACCTGCCGGAGCGACGCGTGGTACACGAAACCGTGCGCCGCATGATTAACAGCCAAATCAGCGACTTGCTGGCGCAAAGCCAGGCCAATTTGCAACAACACGCCCCGGACAGCGTGGACGCCGTGCGCGCCGCACCCGCGCTCATCGCCTTCAGCCCCGCCATGTTCGAGCAGCACCAAACCCTGAAACGCTTTTTGCGCCAGCACCTGTACCAGCACTACCAAGTCGTGCGCATGAGCCACAAGGCGCAACGCATCATCCGGGAACTGTTCGACGCCTTCATGGCCGAACCGCGCCTGCTCCCCCCCTCCGCCCAACGCGCCGCGCAACCCGACCTGCCGCGTGCCGTCGCCGACTACATCGCCGGCATGACCGACCGCTACGCCATCCGCGAGCACAAGCGCATTTTTGCCGTGGAGATAACCGCCTGAAAAGCCACACTCTGTGGTAAGCTGCACGCCGGTTTTTTTACTCGATTTTTCACCGCTGCGCTCCCATGTCGTCTGCTGTTACTGAACTTGTCAGCCACCTGATACGCCCCGAAATCCTGTCCCTGCACGCTTATCACGTTCCGCCCGCCACGGGCTACGTCAAGCTGGATGCGATGGAAAACCCCTACAGCCTGCCGCTTGCCGTGCGCGAAGAACTGGCCAGCTTGCTGGCTGACGCACCGGTGAATCGTTATCCCGACCCCAATCCCGCCGGGTTGAAGCAGCAAATTCGCAGTCTGCTCGACCTGCCGGAAGGCATGGAAGTCTTGCTGGGCAATGGCTCGGACGAAATCATCCAGTTGCTGGCGATGGCGGTAAATCGCCCCGGTGCCACGCTGCTGAGCATCGAGCCGTCCTTCGTGATGTACAAGATGATCGCCACTTTCATCGGTATGCGTTATGTCGGCGTGCCGCTGGCGAGCGATTTTTCGCTGGATTTGCCCGCCTTGCTGGCCGCGATTGAGCGCGAGCAACCGGCGCTGGTTTTCCTGGCCTATCCCAACAATCCCACCGGCAACCTGTTTTCCGCCGCCGAGGTCGAAGCCGTGCTGCGCGCCGCCCCCGGCTTGGTGGTGGTGGACGAAGCCTATTACGCCTTTGCCGAGGACAGTTTCATCCCCAGACTGGGCCAATTCGACAATCTGCTGGTAATGCGCACGTATTCCAAGCTGGGCATGGCCGGGCTGCGGCTGGGTTTTCTGGCCGGGCCTGCCGTGTGGCTGAACGAGCTGGAAAAATTGCGCCTGCCCTACAACGTCGGCGTGTTGCCGCAACTGGTCGCCAGCGTGTTGCTGCGCCACCACGATGTGCTGTTGCAACAAGCGGCGCTCATCAAGGCCGACCGCACCGAGTTGCAGGCACAACTGGCCGCCCTGCCCGGCGTGGAAGTATTCCCCAGCCAAGCCAATTTCCTGCTGTTCCGTGTCGCCAATGCCACGACAGTGTTTAACGCGCTGAAAGAGCGCAAGATTTTGATTAAAAACCTCAACGGCGGCCATCCGGCGTTGCGCGACTGCCTGCGCGTGACAGTCGGCACAGCGGCGGAAAACGCCCAGTTTGTCGCCGCGCTGGCGGAGAGCATGCGCTGAGGCAATGGTGGGTGAGCGGCGTTGCCGCTTTACCCACCCTACCAACTAACGACTAATAGCTAACGACTACCGACTAAATGCGTACCGCAACGATTACCCGCAACACCCTGGAAACCCAAATCACCGCCAGCGTGAATCTGGACGGCACGGGGCAGGCCAAATTCGCCACCGGCGTGCCGTTTCTGGAGCACATGCTGGATCAAATCGCCCGCCACGGCTTGATCGACCTCGACATCACCGCCAACGGCGATTTGCACATTGACGATCATCACACCGTGGAAGACCTTGGCATTACCTTGGGGCAAGCCTTCCGCCACGCCGTCGGCGACAAAAAGGGCATCCGCCGCTATGGCCACGCCTATGTGCCGCTGGACGAGGCGCTGTCACGAGTGGTGATCGATTTGTCCGGTCGCCCCGGTCTGGTGTTCAACTGCGAATTTACCCGCAGCCACGTCGGCAAGCTGGAAGTGGATTTGTTCCACGAATTTTTCCAGGGCTTCGTCAACCACGCGCTGGTAACGCTGCACATCGACAATCTGGCCGGTAAAAACGCCCACCACCAAGTGGAAACGATTTTTAAAGCCTTCGGGCGCGCCTTGCGCATGGCGGTGGAACCGGATCCGCGCATGGGCGGCATGATGCCCTCGACCAAGGGGACATTGTGATGATTGCGATTATCGACTACGGCATGGGCAATCTGCGCTCGGTGGCGCAGGCCATGCGCCATGTCGCGCCGGACGTGGAGGTGATCGTCAGCGACGACCCAGCCGTCATCGCCCGCGCCGAGCGCGTGGTGTTTCCCGGTCAGGGCGCGATGCCGGACTGCATGCGGGCGCTGAATGAGCGCGGCCTGCGCGCCGCCGTGCTGGACGCGGCCCGCAACAAGCCTTTCCTCGGCATTTGCATCGGCTTGCAGATGTTGTTCGAGCACAGCGCCGAGGGCGACGTGCCCGGCTTGGGCTGGTGGCCCGGCAATGTGGCGCGCTTCCCGTCCAACCTGAGCGACGCGCAGGGCAACAAGCTGAAAGTGCCGCACATGGGCTGGAACCAAGTGCATCAAACCGCCGCCCACCCCTTGTGGGACGGCATCGAGCAAGATGCGCGCTTCTACTATGTGCACAGCTACTACGTGCAACCGGCCAACGCCGCCAGCGTGCAGGCCACCAGCGATTATCCCGCGCCGTTTGTCTGTGCCGTGGCGCAGAACAACGTGTTTGCGGTGCAATTCCACCCGGAAAAAAGCCATGCAGCAGGGCTGAAACTGCTGCAAAACTTTGTGCAATGGAACCCCTGAGTTTTAATCATGTTGATTATTCCTGCGATTGATTTGAAAGACGGAAACTGTGTGCGCCTGCGTCAAGGCGAAATGGAAGGTGCGACGGTTTTTTCCGATGACCCGGCTGCGATGGCGCGGCACTGGCTGGCGCAAGGTGCGCGCCGCCTGCATCTGGTTGATCTGAACGGCGCGTTTGCGGGCAAGCCCAAAAACGAATCCGCCGTGCGCAGCATCATGCAGGAAGTCGGCACGGACATTCCGGTGCAACTGGGCGGCGGCATCCGCGACCTGGAAACCATCGAGCGCTACCTCGATTTGGGCGTGACCTACATCATCGTCGGCACGGCGGCGGTCAAGGTACCGGGCTTTCTGCATGAAGCCTGCGATGCCTTCCCCGGCCACATCATGGTCGGTCTGGATGCCAAAGGCGGCAAGGTGGCGGTGGATGGCTGGTCGAAACTGACCGGGCACGAAGTCGGCGACTTGGCGAAACGCTTTGAAGACTACGGCGTGGAAGCCATTATCTACACCGACATTGGCCGCGACGGCATGATGTCCGGCGTGAACATCCCCGCCACGGTGGAATTAGCTCGTCCGCTGCACGTGCCGGTGATTGCCAGCGGCGGTGTCACCAACCTGGACGACGTGCGCGCCCTGTGTGCCGTGGAATCCGAAGGCATCGCCGGAACCATTACCGGACGCGCCATTTACGAAGGCACGCTGGACTTGAAGGCCGCGCAAGCGCTGGCCGACGAGTTGAGCGGGGTCAAACGCTGATGCTGGCCAAACGCATCATTCCCTGTCTGGACGTCACGGCGGGGCGCGTGGTCAAGGGCGTCAGCTTCGTCTCGTTGCGCGACGCCGGTGATCCGGTGGAAATCGCCAAACGCTATGACGATCAGGGCGCGGACGAGTTGACCTTCCTCGACATCACCGCCAGCTCGGACGACCGGGGCATCATCTTCCGCATCATCGAGCAAGTCGCCTCGCAAGTCTTTATCCCGCTGACCGTGGGCGGCGGCGTGCGCGAGGTGGATGACGTGCGCAACCTGCTCAACGCCGGGGCCGACAAAGTCAGCATGAACACCTCGGCGGTACTCAACCCGCAACTGGTGGCAGATGCCTCGGCGCGCTACGGCTCGCAGTGCATCGTGGTGGCGATTGATGCCAAACAAACCGCCCCCGGCCAGTGGGAAGTCTTCACCCACGGCGGGCGCAAAAACACCGGCCTCAACGCGATTGCTTGGGCCAAACAGGTTCAGTCTCTAGGCGCGGGCGAAATTTTGCTCACCAGCATGGACAAGGACGGGCAAAAAAGCGGCTTCGATCTGGGCCTGACCCGCGCCGTGACCGACGCGCTGGACATCCCCGTCATCGCCAGCGGCGGCGTGGGCAATTTGCAACACCTCGCCGATGGTGTGACGCAAGGCGGCGCGGACGCCGTGCTGGCCGCCAGCATCTTCCACTTCGGCGAATACACCGTGCAACAAGCCAAAGCCTTTATGGCGGCACAAGGGATTGAGGTGCGGCTGTGAGTTGGCTGGACGACATCACCTGGTCGGCGGACGGCCTGGTGCCCGCCATTGCGCAGGATGCCGCCACCGGGCGGGTGCTGATGGTGGCCTGGATGAACCGCGAAGCCTTGCAACTGACCGTGGAAAAAGGCGTGGCGGTGTATTGGTCGCGCTCACGCAACAAGCTGTGGCGCAAGGGCGAAGAGTCCGGCCACACTCAAACCGTGAAGGAAATCCGCCTAGACTGCGACGCCGACGTGATTCTGCTGCAAATCGAACAACACGGCGGCATCGCCTGCCACACCGGACGCGAAAGCTGCTTCTACCGCAAACTCGACAATGGCCAATGGCAAACCGTCGAGCCAGTGCTGAAATCGCCAGATCAAATTTACTCACGCTAACATGAACGAACAAGAAATCTTGTCGCGCCTGACCGCGACGCTGGAGGCGCGCAAGCAGGCGGCACCGGAAACGTCTTATGTGGCCAAACTGTTTCACAAGGGCGAGGATGCCATTTTGAAAAAGGTGGGCGAGGAAGCCACCGAGGTGATTCTGGCCAGCAAGGAAGGCGATGCGCAGCATCTGGTGTACGAAGTGGCGGATTTGTGGTTCCACAGTCTGGTGTTGCTGGCGCATCACGGCCTGAATGCCGACGCGGTGCTGAACGAATTGGCACGGCGCGAGGGGGTGTCGGGGATTGCTGAAAAAGCGGCACGGCCCAATCAGCCCTGAGCAGGAGACACGACGCGACGCTTAAACGACCCAAATTGGACAGGGCGCCGTAACCTGTCCACAATATGTAACCAGTTGCAGTATTCCCCTGCTGTTTCGCTTATGCGGCAGGATGGAAAATCAACATAAGCCCACTCGCCTGTGAAGGAGCATGCAATGAAAAAGTTGAGCTTGTTAGTGGTTTTTACCTGGTTGTTATTGTGGGGTGCCGTCGCGTCGGCCACGGAGTTGGTGGAGAAATTCTCCGA
Organism: Gallionellaceae bacterium UBA5126; assembly: GCA_002414205.1. GTDB lineage: Bacteria > Pseudomonadota > Gammaproteobacteria > Burkholderiales > Gallionellaceae > Gallionella. The sequence continues at coordinate 24,724 of DHYQ01000009.1, forward strand.
CGACTACGTGCTGCAACTCTTGCGTAACGAAGGCTACAACCCGGAAAAAATGAAAGATGGGTTATTCCGGTTGAAGGTGGACAACACCACCATCGCGCTGTTCAATAAAGCAGATGGCGACATGCAGTTGTATTACTCGCCCAGCGGAGTGCGTGTGCCGTTGGAAAACATCAACGATTGGAACCGTACTCACCGTCTGTCGCGGGCCTATCTGGATGGCGACAAGGATCCCGTACTGGAATCCGATCTGTTGTCCAACGGTGGTTTGACCGAAAAGCATGTCACTGAATTTTTGAAGGTGTTCATGATGTCCGTTGATGCGTATCGCAAGTTCCTGGCAGAACACATGCAACAACGCTAACCCGTGGTGGGGGCGCAGCCCCCACTTTTTCTGGAGCCTTAACAGATGAGCAACTGTATTTTCTGCCGCATTGGCCAAGGGGAAATCCCCAGCCGCAAGCTGTATGAGGACGATGACGTGCTGGCTTTTCACGACATCAACCCACAGGCGGCGGTGCATTTTCTGCTGATTCCCAAGCAGCATCTGGTGTCGTTGCGCGAAGCGGATGACAGCCATGCCGCGCTGTTGGGAAAAATGCTGGTGCTGGGTGCGCGCCTCGCCAAGGAGCAAGGGCTGGACAACGGCTTTCGCACCATTATCAACTCCGGCCCCGGTGGCGGGCAGGAGGTTTTTCATTTACACATCCACATCCTCGGCGGTGGCAAATTGCCCCCGATGATGGGTCGCAACTAAGGAGAATGACATGGGTAGCTGGAGTATTGGACATTGGTTGATCGTCTTGTTGGTGGTGGTATTGGTGTTCGGCACCAAGAAACTGGCCAACATCGGCAAGGATGTTGGCAGTGCCGTCAAGGGCTTCAAGGAAGGCATGCAAGGCAGCGAGCAGCCACCACAGCAATTGCAACAAAACGGTCAGACCATCGACGCCGAAGCCCGGGACAAGAGCCAAACCAGGGTGTAAGCCATGTTTGATTTCAGCCTGTCGGAATTGATGGTGGTGCTGGTGGTGGCGTTAATCGTCATCGGCCCGGAGCGCCTGCCCAAGGTCGCCCGTACCCTGGGCCACCTGTATGGGCGTGCCCAGCGTTACATCAAC
>DHYQ01000009.1:26015-43968 GCA_002414205.1 Gallionellaceae bacterium UBA5126
CGCCCAAAGACGTGCCGCCCCCGCCATGAACAGCCACGAAACCTTTATCTCCCATCTGATCGAACTGCGCGACCGCCTGTTGCATGCCATCGTCGCCGTGCTGTTGGTGTTCGTTGTCTTAACCCCCTTCGCCGCCGACTTGTACGCCCGGCTGGCCAGCCCGCTGCTGTCCAAACTGCCCAAGGGCGGGCAAATGATTGCCACTGACGTCACCACCCCCTTCTTCGTGCCGCTGAAAGTGGCGCTGATGGCGGCGTTTCTGATTACCCTGCCCTACGTGCTGTATCAGGTGTGGCGCTTCATCGCCCCCGGCCTGTACGCCCACGAGAAAAAACTGGTCTGGCCGCTGGTGATCGCCAGCACCGTGCTGTTTTTCTGCGGCATGTCCTTCGCCTACTTCGCCGTGTTTCCGGTGGTATTCGGCTTCATCACCGCCGCCGCCCCCAGTGGCGTGGCCGTGATGACCGACATCGACAAATACCTCAGCTTCGTACTGACCATGTTTGTGGCCTTCGGTATCACCTTTCAAGTGCCGGTGGCGGTGATCCTGCTGGTGCGCATGGGCGTCGTGACACTGGAAAAACTGCGCGAAGCCCGCCCCTACGTCATTGTCGGAGCCTTCATCCTCGGCGCGATTTTCACCCCGCCCGACGTGGTATCCCAATTCATGCTGGCCGTGCCGCTGTGGCTGCTGTATGAAGCGGGGATAGTAGTGGCAGGGTGGATGCCGGGCAATCCACTACCCCCAAAACCGTAAGGTTGTTTCACGCGCTGACTTCACTTTTCTGCACGTCTGTTTTTGTGAAACCAAACCGCCGCAATACCCGATAACTTCCCCCTACTGAAACCACCAACGCAAAGTCATCTACCGCCCAATGCAGCGGCGGGATCACGGTCAATGGCGGCGGGGCTTGAACTTTGCGCAGCAGGGTGACGTGCGGCGACAGTGGACGCGGATCTAGCGGCAAGCCCAGCGCGGTGCAGCCGCGTCGTAAAGCCATGGCCAGATCAAACAGGGTTGGTGGCGGCTGACGGATTCCCGCCCACGCCACTTTTGCCTCCGGGAAATAGCCGAGCTTATCCAGCGCCAGCGTAAACGGCGGCAAGCGAATGTCTGCTGCCATGTCGATCAATTCCGCCAGCCGCGCCGTCGGCACATTGCCCAAAAACAGCAAGGTCAGGTGCAAATTCTCACGTTGCATCACGCGCAACGCCGGGCCGTGGGCTTGCGGTTGTAACTGCCAGGCCAGCGCATGCAGGTGATGCTGCAATTCAGGACTGGGCCACAGGGCAAAGAACAAACGTTGCGAAGTATCGGACATGGCAATCTCCTAGTGTTTACGCCGATGATACCGGCTTTACGCCACCCCGCTGCCTGTCTGACATGGCGATGCGCTACAATTCACCCGCCCAATTTTTTGTAAGGAATCCACATGCAAACCCTGACCCTCACCCGCCCCGACGATTGGCATTTGCACCTGCGCGACGGCGATGCCTTGTCCGCTGTGGTCGGCGACACCGCCCGCCAATTCGCCCGCGCCATTGTCATGCCCAATCTGCGCCCGCCGGTGACAACCACCGCGCAAGCACTCGCCTACCGCGACAGAATTTTGGCCGCCCTGCCCGCTGGCAGCGATTTTCAGCCGCTGATGACCCTGTATCTGACCAACGCCACCCAGCCGGAAGAAATCCGCGCCGCCAAAGCCAGCGGCATGGTGCATGCGGTCAAGCTGTATCCCGCTGGGGCCACCACCAATTCCGATGCCGGGGTGACCGATTTGCGCGCCTGCTACCCGGTGCTGGAGGCCATGCAGGACTGCGGCATGCCGCTGTTGGTACACGGCGAAGTGACCGATGCCGCGATTGACATTTTTGACCGCGAGGCGGTGTTCATCGAGCGCGTGATGCAGCCGCTGCTGGCCGATTTGCCCGGTTTGCGCGTGGTGTTCGAGCACATCACCACCCAACAGGCCGCCGAATACGTCGCCAGCGCGCCGGACAATATCGCCGCCACCCTGACCGCGCACCACCTGCTGTACAACCGCAACGCCATGCTGGTCGGCGGCATCCGCCCACACTATTTCTGCCTGCCGATTCTGAAGCGCGAAACCCACCGCTTGGCCCTGCTGAAAGCTGCCACCAGCGGCAGCCCGAAATTTTTCCTCGGCACCGACAGCGCCCCGCACGCCCAGCACACCAAGGAAGCCGCCTGCGGCTGCGCCGGTTGCTACACCGCCCACGCCGCCATGGAACTGTACGCCGAAGCCTTCGAGCAAGCCGGTGCGCTGGACAAACTGGAAGCCTTCGCCAGCTTCCACGGCCCGGACTACTACCGCCTGCCGCGCAACAGCGGCACGATTACCCTGCGCAAAGAGGAATGGCAAGTCCCCGCCACAGTGGGATTTGGCGAACACCAACTGGTACCGCTGCGGGCGGGGGAAATGCTGCATTGGAAAATGGCTTAAAATCTGCCGCTTGTCATCATTTTTGAGAGGAGAGGATCATGACTGAATCCAGCAACACACCTGAGCGCAGCCCTGCCAGCGTCAAAAATGGCGCGGCTCGCAGCCCACTCTCCAACCGCGCCATGTTTGGCATGGCCGTGATGTTGGTGATGTTTTTCTATTTTGCACACTTTCTCTATCAGTATGCAGCGGGCGTCGGCGCCGAAAAACTAACCACGATTGAAGGCATCCGCCCACTGCTGGTGGTCTCGGCCATTTTCAGCACCATCGTGTTTGGTGGCGCACTGTTGTTCGGCTCCTTGTTTTCCACCGAGGGCACCTTTGACGAGCGCTTCCGCCGTGCACGGGAAATTTTTCTGGTATTTTCCGGGGTGTTCGGCACGGTGGTAGGCTTTTATTTCGGCGCAGGGGACAGCAAGCCCACCCAACTAGAAGTCGATGCGGTACAGCGCGGTGCAGAATTGGTCGTGCATGCCGGTGGGGGTACCCCACCCTACAGCATCACGCTGAACGACGAGGGCAAGCCACAAACTCACGAAAGCCGCGATGGCTGGACGACTTTCACCCTGGAGCGCAAGAGTGGCAGCCTGAAAGTGACCGCCGTCGATAGTCGCACCTTGCAAGGCAATCGCAATGTCGATTTACAAGCGCCTACCCCAACCAGCAACAAAACAACCTCTGCGGTACCGCCCACCAAGCCTGCCACCAAAGCAGAACCCCAGCGCATGGAGTAATCCAGATAAAAAAACGGGCAACCTGCTGGGTTGCCCGTTCTTCATTTGACGATGGTCAATTTGCTGCGTTTGGGTGCTTCCGGTGGTGGAGACTCCGGTGGCGGTGCAATTTCTTCCGCCTGGAACACCAAGCCCTGGCCGTTTTCCCGTGCATAGATGCCAATCACGGCTTCTACCGGGACATACAGGTGATGTACAACACCGTTAAAACGACTGGTGCAACTAATGACATCGTTGCCCATGTCCAAGTCGCGTACAGCACCGGGGCCAATGTTCAGGACAATTTGTCCTTCCTTGACATAGGCGCGTGGCACTTCCGTCGCGGCATTGACCTGTACAGCCAGATAAGGGGTATAGGTGTTATCCACACACCACTCATAAATAGCCCGGATTAAATAGGGCCGGGTGGACAACTCACTCACTTGCGCATCGCCCGTTCAGCAGAGGTCAACGCGTCGATGAAGCCTTGGCGCGAGAACAGACGCTCGGCATATTTCATCATCGGTGCGGCTTCACGTCCCATCTGGATGCCGTAGCGATCCAGACGCCAGAGCAGCGGGGCCATGGCCACATCCAGCATGGAAAATTCGTCACTCAGCAGGAACTTCTGCTTAGTTAGAATTTGCGACAACTGGGTGAGATTGTCACGGATGATTGCCCGCGACTTGTCCACAGATTTCGAGGCACCTTGCTCGATCACGTTTACGTGAGCATACAACTCTTGTTCAAATTGATGCAGGAACAAACGCGTATGCGCACGTAACACGGGATCGGGCGGCATCAACTGCGGATGCGGAAAGCGCTCGTCGATATATTCGTTGATGATATTGGCTTCGTACAGCACCAAATCCCGCTCGACCAAGACAGGAACTTTGTTGTAGGGATTGATGACGGCCAAATCTTCCGATTTGTTCATCAAATCAACATCAATTACTTCAAAGTCCATACCCTTTTCATACAAAACGATACGGCAACGGTGGCTGTAGGGACAGGAGGTCCCCGAATACAATTTCATCATTACGAACTTAACCCTTGATTAACTGGGTACGCTGCATTTGCAAACGCACCAGGAAATACCCGATTGCCGCAATCACTCCACCAATAACCACTGTAGCAACCAGAGGGTAAGCACCCTTACCTGTAATGCCACCAATCCAGACATAGCGCTCGAACAATGTACCTACAATCAGGCACATCGCCACAGCATTGATAACGGTTGGATTATGACGGGGACCGGGGAAACAGAATGTGACAAACGGTACGACGAATTTCAGTACCAACACAGACCACCACAGGAAGGCATAATCGCCATTTTGCATTCCCAGCACACGATCAGTTTCGTCGCCGAGGTTGCCATACCAGATGGTCAGGTACTGAGCGTCGAAAGTGTAAATCCACAGCAGGGTAAATGCAAATATCATTTGCGCAATGTAGTTGTAGATATGCGTGGAAATGGGCTTCTGCAAGGCAGAACGCTGATTCAACACATAGATCCACACCACCAACAGCCCCAGAAACATGCCGAAGTTACTGACGAACTGTTGCAGACCGTAGATGGCACTATGCCAATGTGGCACCAAGGTCATTTCAAAGTCCCAAGCAACCATGGTGCTATACAACACAAAGAAGAAGGGAACCCAAGTCGCAACCGTATGGAAACGTTCGGCATCTTCCTTGCTGTTTTCGCTAACGGCCTGACGTTGAATGAACACCCAGTACAACGCCATCATGAACAACATTCCGACCACTTCGCGGGCAATCAACCAATGCGACTGATACCAACCAGGCATGTGGTATTCGGCATTCACGTGACCATTCCACCAAGGGAACGTGTGTTCACCGCCCAGCAACAACATCACCAACAAAACAAAGGCCAGCGGGAACAACGCCGCCAGAGAGGAGGCCAGATGACGAACCTCAAAACGCCACTGTGCATTCACCAGATGCAGTACGGAACACAATGCCACACCACTCAGGGCCAATGACAGCACCACCACAAAACCAACCGTCAACACGGCCCAATTGCTGTAATCCAACATTTGTCTGCCTCCTATTTCTGTGCACCGGCTGCCGCTGCGGCAGGTGCCTTTTGCAATACCTTACGGATGTAGTTGACGACATGCCAACGCTCGGTCGCAGTGAGGTCATTGGCATACGCTGGCATCACTGCCCCACCCATGGTCATGTAGCCCCAAATATAACCATCAGGATAATCGGCCGTATTCCACGGATGACTATCGTTGCTGCTGGTCAGATTCCATGGCTTCAGGGTCAGTTTTTCACCAACATAACCATCTCCGGTACCGGACTTGCCGTGACAAGATGCGCAGTAAATTTCAAACAAATGCTTACCTTGCGCCACCGACCGTTCGTTTGCAGGCACCGGGTTAGCCATTTTCTTGGCCGCATCCAGATCCCGCACGCTAACGGTGGTACCGGGTGTTGGCACCGAACGCGCCGGGAACTTACTCATTGCACCTGTCTTACCAACAGGTTCTTGTGGCTTGATGCTGATTTGGTTTGCCATGTCTTGCGACCAAGGCCATGCCTGTGCCAACGCGGGCGTCAGCAACAATGCGATTGCTAAGGATAATTTTTTCATTTCCCTGCCTCTTCCTGAATTTCCAATGCCTGATGCTTGGTAAAGATTTCCTTCAGTGCGCGTGCAGCACTTTCATCCACCTGTACCAGAATGCCGATTTGATCTTCCGACACCTTGGCGCTATACAGCGGCGAACGACGGGCGGGCAGCCCGGCGCAAATCAGAAAGCCCAGAATGGTGATAAAAACACCGCCCAGAATGAACATTTCGTAGGTCAACACGAAGTTGGGAGGCAACGGCACGATGGGCTTGCCACCCTTTAACTGGGCATAGAAGTTGGCCTGTGCGCCAGAGATCAGGAAGAACCCCAGCAAGCCACCCAGCACGGCGCCCACCAACGTGAACCATTGCACGTAAACCGGCTTATCACCCAGGAACTCTTCCACTTCGGGATGCTCGATGGGGGACTTCACCACCATGTCTTTATCGACATCAAAACCCTTGATCTGGCTCGTGCGCAACTCCTTAACAACGGCTTCCGCCTCGTCAAAGTTGCTGAACAACGCGAGTATGTGACGTTGGCTCATGATTAGTGCGCTCCTTGAGATTCACTTTTTTTCGAGTGCAGTTTACGGTGGTAAACCATTTCCTTCACTTCATACATGGACACGGATGGGAACACCTTACAGAAAATCATGAACAGCAAGGTAAACCAGCCAAAGCTGCCCAACACCATGCCCCATTGCACCAGGCTAGGCCATTGGTCATGATCCCAAGTCCATGGATAGTAGCCATGCGAGAAAGTCGGTGCCACGATCATCCAGCGTTCCAGCCACATGCCCAAGTTCAGCAGCAGCGATACCACAAACAACACCGGAATGCTGGTTTGGAAGCGCTTGATAGCCAACACCAGTGGCACAACAGAACCACAGAAGATCATGCCCCACCAGAACGGTGCGTAAGGGCCGGTCGCTTTCTGGATCAACACTGCCTTGGAAGCCTCGTCATGGCTATACCAAACCGAAGCAAATTCCACCGCATTCAGGTAAGTCCACACCATGGAGATGGCAAAGGTCAAACGCACGGTTTTCTTCAGAATCGGCAAGGTCATGTATTCCTCAAAGCGGAACACATAGCGCAAGATGATGAACAGCGTGATGATCGCTGCGCAACCAGAATACAGTGCGCCCGCTACGAAGTACGGTGGGAAGGAAGTCACATGCCAGCCAGGTTGTTGCGACATGGCAAAGTCGGAGGCCACGATGGAGTGCACCGACACCGCCAGCGGAATCAGGAAACAGGCGATGGTCAGGTACGTCACACGGAAATTGCGCCATTGACGATCCGTACCTTCCCAGCCCAGTGCCAAGGCGGAGTACAACTTCTTGCGCCAACCTTCGTGAATATTGTCCCGGGCAATCGCCAAGTCGGGAATCATACCGACGTACAGGAACAGGATGGACGAACTCAGGTAAGTGAAAATCGCCATCGCGTCCCACAACAGGGGCGACTGGAAGTTGGGCCACAGACCACGCTCGTTAGGATAAGGCAACGAGTAGTAGAACTGCCACAAACGACCAATGTGCACCATCACGAATAGACCCGCTGTCATCAGCGAGAACGTGGTCATGGCTTCCGCAAAACGGTAAATCGGCTTGCGCCAGTCCGCGTGCATCAAGTGCAAAATCGCCGACAGCAACGTGCCAGAGTGACTCATGCCAATCCAGAAGATGAAGGTGGCAATGTACAAACCCCACACATGCGGGTTATTCAGGTTGGCCACGCCCATACCGACGTTGTATTGATACACCTCGCAGCCGACGCCCACGCTGAATACCGCCAGGGCACTCAACACGATCACCCAATACAACTTCCGGGGGTTTTCCAAACTTTTCAATACGTCCTGGTTAATTTTGGCCCAGGCAATATCTTCGTTGATATCTTTCATGTTTCTTCCTTACGCATTCGTTCGAGGGTCAGACGGCACTTTCGCGCACGCGCTCCAGATACATCACCGATGGATAGGGACGCAATTCTTCCAGAATGCGATAGCCGCGCAGCTTGCTACCACCCTCTTGCTCGTCTTTCTCCTGCTTATCCTTGTCCAACTCAACCTTCTGGGCTTCCCATTGCTTGTGTACACGGGATTCCGTATCGACCAAGTTGCCGAAAGAAATGGCGCTGGTTGGGCACACTTGTTGACAAGCGGTCTGAATTTCGCCGTCACGCACCAAGCGACCTTCGCTCTTGGCCTTCACCTTGGCTTCGTTCACACGCTGAATACAGAAGGTACATTTTTCCATCACCCCCTTACCACGCACGGTGACGTCAGGATTCAACTGCTGACTCATTTCCGCAGGCCAAGCATCGTCGCTTGGATAGTCGTACCAGTTGAAATAACGCACTTTGAACGGGCAGTTGGCCGAGCAATAACGCGAGCCAATACAGCGGTTGTAAACCTGCGAGTTCAGACCGTCGGAGGTGTGGTTGGTCGCAGCCACCGGACAAACGGTTTCACACGGCGCGGCCTCACATTGTTGACACATCATGGGCAAGAATTGCGCACCTTGGTCAGGGAAATCACGCCCGCCAACCGCATTTTGATCCTCATCCCAATAACGTTCGATACGGATCCAGTGCATTTGTTGACCGTGACTGAAACGTTCCTTGCCGACGACAGGAATATTGTTTTCGGCATAACAGGCGACGCTACAGGCATTGCAACCGGTACAGGCATCCAGATCAATGGACATGGCCCACTTGTAAGGGTCATGCGGCTTGTCATCCACGGGGTGGAAATGACGAAACTGCGACCAGTTTTCCAGCAAATTCGTAACGGACATTCCTTAAACCTCCTTCGACAGATCCACTTCGTCGGTAGACGCACGCACGGCAATCTTCTTGCCCATTTGCTTGCCGCCAGCCGCACCTTCATCCTTGATTACAATCACGCGCTTGCCGCTCTTCTTGATCTTCACGCGCGTGTCATTCAGTGCCAATTCACCCGTTTGCTTGTCAAACACCGGATCCAGAATCTGGAATGGATTCACACCAAAACCCTTGGCATAGCGACCCCAGTTTTGCCCACGACCCAACGGCACAGACACCGCTTCGGGGTGGATACCGGGGAACAGATAGGCTTGCGCCTTGATGGAGCCGGTACGCGAAATCACTTCCACGATATCCCCTTCGGCAATCCCCAGCTCTGCCGCCTTTTTGGGATGAATTTCCACCCAGGAATCCCACACGATGGTGGTCAGTGGATCAGGCGACTCTTGCAACCAAGGCTGATTGGCATAACGACCATCACGCAGATTGGGCGTAATGCCGGGAATCAGGGTCAGTGGATAGTCGGGGTTTTCTGCCGTTGCGACGGGCACAGCGGCAACCACAGTGGACGTGGACAATGCCGCACTGCTGCCTGCCACACGAATCAAACCCTTACTCAGCGTTTGTTCCCAGAAACCCTCATCATCCAGGGCACCGCCACCCAATGCGGCCTTGTTTTGCAACACCGCAGCACGCAGGTAAGCGTAGTAATCTTCAAAGGCTTTGTATTCTTCCGCACGACGGGACTTCAGCAGCGCCAATAGAATGTCGCCAGCACCGCGAGTATTGGCATGCAACTTTTCCATCAGTGGCTGTTGAATGCCGATATGGGCTTCACCAGGCTGGTAAGCCACAATATGCGTACCCCAGTCTTCCAGCGAGGAATCCAGCGGCAACACCAGATCAGCCTGCTGCGCGGTTTCGTCCAAATAATGGGCAAACGCCACCTTGAAACCGACGCGCTTGATATTTTCTGCCACCTTCAGGGAAGCAGGCGCGCTGAACACCGGATTGGTGCCGCAGGCAAAGAGAACCTTGTACTGCCCGCGCGCCATGCCCTCGTTCAGCTTGTACAGCGATGCGCTGTCACCATTGGTGGCTTGCAATTGTGCGAAAGGTGCGCTGACAGGCGCCTCGACTGTCTTGCCGACGTTGCCCAGCACCTGATTCAGCAGATTGATAGCCGCCACGTTTTCGGAACCTTGGGCAAAGCCATCCGGCCCATTTCCCGCCAGCACCAGACTTGGTGTACGGGTGCGCAACAAGGCAACCAGCTTGTCGATGTGACCAACGGCAACACCCGTTTCCTTGCTCACGCGCGCCTTGTCGTAGGCCTTCACTTCAGCCGCCACCTCGGCAGGCAAGCTCAAACCAGCCGCGCCCAAGGCATTGATCAAGCCCAACGCCAACACACCTTCCGTACCCGGACGAATTGCCAACCAGCGATCCGCATTGGCGCCCGTCAAGGTCATCTTGGACTCAATTTGCACCAACACACCGCGCTGACCATCGACACCCTTGCGGAAGCGACTGTATTGCTGCGAAAAATGCACCGGAGAAACCCAAGCACCCAGGAAATCCGCCCCAAAGGACACCACCACCTTAGCCTTATCCAGGCTGTAGCGTGGCATTTCCACGCCGTAGGATTTCTTATTGGCGGCGCGTAACACTGCCGAAGACAGCGCTTCGTAAGCAAAGTGATGCTTGCTGCCCACGCTCTCCATGAAGTTGCCAAGCAACGCCTTGACATGACCGCTGACGGTACCTGTCAAGAAAGCAATTTGATCGCCACTAACGCCTTGCAACTTGTCATTGATCAGCTTCAGCGCAGCTTCCCAAGAGACTGACTGAGATTGATCGCCATTCAGCAGCATGGGTTCCTTCAGGCGATCCGGGTTGTAGTGATGCTGCACACCCGCCTGACCCAGGCCACACATCTTGCCGCGATTGATGTCCGAATCTGGATTACCTTCCAGCTTCAGAACACGCCCTTCGCGTACTCGACCATTGATACTGCACCCCGCCTCGCACTGCGTACAAGTCGAGTTGAAGCGCACCGACACGCCGGGAATCATGTAATCCGACGCTTCCACATAAGACACGACAGTTTCCTTACCGTCCTGCACCGAAGTATTACCGCAGCCGCTCAATGCCACCGCCGTTCCACCCCAGCCCAACACTTTCAGAAAATCACGCCGATCGAAACCGCTCTCTATCATCACAACCTCTCTGTCAAATTCTTGAATGTTGCTTACTTGTGGCATTGCCAGCAATCGTTAGGGCCCTTGGCCTTGATATCTTCCGGCACCTTGGCGGTTGTCGCGGGTTTCTGGAAGGTATACCAGTAAGCCTGCTTGCCCACATCCACACCGCTGGCCGCAACGGTATGCGCTTTTTCGTGGCAACTTGCACACCAACCCATGGACAAGGATTTCTGGCGACGCGCCACGGTCATATTTTTGACATCACCGTGACAGTAACCACAAGCCTCTTGCGAAGTATGCCCTTGCTGCTCAACAAAGCGCTTGATATGGCGCTCATGATTGAAACGCACGAAATCCGGCAAGTCATGTACTTTTTTCCACTGAATCGGCTTCTTGGCTTCCCAAGCTTCAAACAGCTTCTTGATACGAGGCTTATCCTTCACCGACTCGATATTATTGTGACAGCCGACACACTTTTGCAGCGGCGGGATGCCGGCAATCGAGCTACGACGCGCATAGGTATGACAGTATTGGCAATCAATTTCCATGCCACCCTTGGATGGGTCACTGGGATCATGTTTGCCGGCATGCCGGTTATGTGGAAATTCAATCGGCTGCTCCACGGCGGGGCCCAGATCATCTGCCGTCGTTAACGGAGCCTCTGCGGCATAGCCTTGGATGGCGATAAACAGGCCGACCAATAGTGTCGAAAATCGAATAAAGCGATACATTGCGCGTAGCTCTCCCTACAGACAGTAAACCCACGCGAGCGGCGAGCGCTAACGTGGCCTGAAAACATAAAACGGATTATTGTTGCAACGACGTGAGACTTAAAAATGATTATTATTTGTATGGTAGCGACACCCCTGAATAACACGATAACACCTAAGTGTTATGTCGCACGCGCATAATGTCTACTCATTCGCACGCTGTCAACACCTTAATTGAAAGAACTTAAGACGAGTATAAAAAAAATGTGTCGGCACAAAGAATTACAGAATTTGCTTATATAGTTGAATTTCTTAAACAAAAATCGGAACAAATCCAAATGGACGAAACACAGGCAGTACTGGACTTTTTCGGCAAACCGGAAAATCTGGGATTGGGACTCGCCATCACCGAGCTGATTGACCAAAAACGCACTCTCCTTAACCAACAATTCTGGCAATCGCTACAACAACACCTTGCGGCGGCGGAACAGGAACGCGGCTGGCGGATTTTACCTACAGAAGATCGCAATACGGCCGACACCTGGTTAGGCTTGCATGCAGCGCCGCAGCCAGCCGCCAGTCAGTTTCTCGCGCCCATGCTCGAGCAGCAACTACTGGGCGAGCAACTGCGTATCTATTACGGCGTGATGTGGCACACCGAGCCCACACCCGCCCAGCAAGCCCTACCCGCCGTCCTGGAATTATCGCGGCAATTACAAGCCCAAGGCATGCGCCCAAATGCCCGCTTTCTCGGCTGGCAATGGAGTTTGTGGTTCCCCCGCCGACGCGACTTTCTGTTGCGCTACCAGCAACAACCGGAAAGTTTATTGCAGGAAGTCGCACAACGCTGGTACAGCCTGTGTGCGCCCGCACTGCTGGATGCCAATGCCGCGCTAAGCAGCCTGCCTGCGGGCAACGTACTGACACTCGCCCGACACACCGCTTGACCTGCTAAAATCCGCGCCCGTCTTTTTGCGAGGTCACGCATGCCTGTTTCCCCTTTTCTGGAACACTGGCCCCAAGCCGGTCAAAACGTGTTCTTACATTCTTCCTGCCAAGTCATCGGCCAAGTCACGCTCGGTGACGACAGTTCGGTGTGGTGCAACACGGTGTTGCGCGGTGATGTGAACCGTATCGTCGTAGGACGCGGCAGCAACATTCAAGATTTGAGTATGTGCCACGTTTCGCACAAGACTGCCGAGCAACCGGATGGCTCGCCGCTCATCATCGGCGATTACGTCACGGTCGGACACTCGGTGATTTTGCACGGCTGCCGCATCGGCAATGACTGTTTAATCGGCATGGGCAGCATCATCATGGACGACGTGGTGGTTCCCGACCGAGTCATGATCGGCGCAGGCAGCCTGATTTCCCCCAGCAAAACCCTAGAAGCGGGCATGCTGTACATGGGCCGCCCGGCCAAGGCGATTCGTCCGCTGACCGAAGCCGAAATCGCCTACCTGCGCTATTCCGCCGAACATTACATCCGCCTCAAAAACAACCATCTCGCCACAAGGAACACCCATGAGCCAAGCTGAACGTGACAACGTGCACCGCGCCAAACTGAATCTGGAGACCTCGCAAATCGCTTGGAAGGAGCTGCAACGTTACTTTGCCAGCGGTGTGGTGCGCCAAGTTAGTGACGATCTCGATCTGGTGGATGTCGCCTTCCAGATTTCCGAAAACAATGTACAGCAAATTGCCGCGTGGCTGGAGCAGCAAAAACTGCAACTGGTGTCCGACGAACAGGCTCGCCAGTGGTGGGAGGAAGATGCCCTGCTGTGGGCGGTGGTGGTCAGCCCCTGGGTGCTGGTACAGGCTCGCGTGCTGCACTGAGGCGACGATATGGCGATTTATGCCATCGGGGACATACAAGGTTGCGACGAAGAATTGCAGCAACTACTGACCAAACTCCCCTTCGATCCGCGACAAGACCAGCTTTGGTTTGTCGGCGATCTGGTCAACCGGGGGCCGGACTCGCTGGCGGTGTTGCGTCGCGTCCGGGACTTGGGCGACCGTGCCGTGGTAGTCCTAGGCAACCATGACCTGCACCTGCTGGCCGTGGCGGCTGGACACGGAAAATTACATCCCAGCGATACCCTGTACGACATCCTGCACGCGCCGGATCGGGACGAATTGCTGCACTGGCTGCGCCAGCGCCCGCTGCTGCACCAGGCTGAAGGCCACACGCTGGTGCATGCCGGACTGCTGCCGGACTGGACAGTTGGCCAAGCAGCCCAACTGGCGCGCGAAGTGGAAACGGTGCTGCGCGGCCCAAACTGGCACGATTTTTTCGCCCACATGTATGGTAATCAACCCGCCGCGTGGGATAACAAACTGCACGGCTACAAGCGCCTGCGCCTGATCGTCAACGCCCTGACGCGCTTGAGAGTGTGCACCGCCGATGGCGCGATGGATTTCAAATTCAAAGGAGAAAAAGCAGCACTTCCACCCGGCTGCCAACCTTGGTTCACTTTGCCCGGACGGGCCAGCCGCCATGAGACGGTGGTGTTCGGCCACTGGTCAGCACTGGGTCTACATCTGGAACCACACGTCATCGCACTGGATACCGGCTGCCTGTGGGGTGGGCAACTGACTGCCCTGCGCTTGCACGACCGACAAATTTTTCAGGTCAACTGTGCTCGACCTAGCGCTGACTGGCGGACGGCGTAAAGAACGGTAGTTGCTCTAACTGTTCCAGTAACATCGGCTTGCCGAATAAATAGCCCTGATAGTGCAGACAGCCCAAGGCATGCAGCAAACGTTTCTGCTCCACCGTTTCAACCCCCTCGGCGATCACCCCGATGTTCAAGCTGTGCGCCATGGCGATAATGGTGCTGACAATGGTCTTGTCATTGTTATCCACGGTAATGTCACGCACGAAAGACTGGTCAATTTTCAATTGATCAATGGGCAAGCGCTTCAGATATAACAACGAAGAATAACCCGTACCAAAATCGTCCAGCGCAAACGAGACACCCGCCGCCTGCAAACCCGACATAATCACCACCGCCTCGTCGGCATCTTCCAGCAACAGACTCTCCGTGACTTCCAACTTTAATCGTCCCGGCAAAATGGAAAATTCGGTCAGCAAGCGATGCACCTGCTCCACAAAATCGGGCTGACGAAACTGTTTCGGGCTGACGTTGACGGCAATACTCAGATGCGCAAAGCGCGGCTCATCCGCCCAAATACGCAACTGCGCGCAGGCCGCGCGCATCACCCACCATCCCATGGGGAGCACCAGGCCGGTCTCTTCTGCCAGCGCGACAAAGTCTGCCGGCGGCACGATGCCAATACCGGGTCGATTCCAGCGAATCAAGGCTTCCACCCCCACCGCGTTATGCTGCGCATCGACTTGCACTTGATACGCCAGCAACAACTCATTCCCCGGAATTGCCAAACGTAACGCCCGCTCTAAGGTGACGCGGGCCGTGATCGCCTCTTCCATACTAGGATCAAACAGACTGATGCCATTCTTACCGGATTTTTTCGCTTGATACATGGCAATGTCAGATTGCCGCATCAGCGAGTCGATCGACACATCATGCCCAGAAAACACCGTAATGCCGATACTGGGGGTGATGCTGTATTCATGCACCACCAAGCGATAACTGCGATTCAAGCTAACCAGGATCTTCTCGGCAATCTGCATCGCCTGCTCGGAGGCCAGCGTCTGTTGCACATGCAAATTGGTCAGCAACACCACAAACTCATCCCCGCCCAGCCGTGCCACGGTATCACTTTCCCGCACATCTTCCAGCAAACGTTGCGCCACTTGTTGCAGCAACAAATCCCCCATATCGTGACCCAATGTATCGTTCAGGGTTTTGAAATTATCCAGATCAATGAAAAGCAAGGCGGCGTGATGATCCAGGCGACTGTTTTGCACAATGGCTTGGCGCAGGCGATCGCGCAACAAGCGCCGATTAGGCAGTTGCGTCAGGGCATCATAAAACGCCAGGTGCTGAATCTCGATCTCCGCTGCCTTGCTAGCGGAAATATCGGTAAAGGTCGCCACGTAATGACTGATGTGCCCGGTACGGTCGCGTACCGCCGAAATGGTCAGATTAGTCGGAAAACTTTCG
Source organism: Gallionellaceae bacterium UBA5126 (assembly GCA_002414205.1). Classification (GTDB taxonomy): domain Bacteria; phylum Pseudomonadota; class Gammaproteobacteria; order Burkholderiales; family Gallionellaceae; genus Gallionella. The sequence continues at coordinate 41,588 of DHYQ01000009.1, forward strand.
CCATTTTTGCGCAAACTCCAGGCTTCGCCCTCCCAACTCCCCTGCTGTGTCACCTGCTGCCAAATGGATTGATAGAACGCCTGCTCATGTTCGTTCGAGCGGAAAAAAGTCGAAGGCTTGCCCATAATTTCCGCAGCGTTGTAACCGGTCACCGTGGAAAAAGCCTTGTTACTGCGCAACACTTCCCGATTTTCATTCAAAATCAGCATACATTCCTGCGACTCAAAGGCCGTCGCCGCAATGCGCAAATCCTCCTCCACCCGTTGCCGTTCCTGCAAGAAACGAATTTTCTCCAGCGCAATACCGGCCTGATGACTCATGGAATCCAGAAAATCAATTTCTACCGGCAACCATTCCCGGCTCTGATGCACGTCATTCAGCACCAGCATGTAAAAACCATTTTCATGGAACGCAAAGGGGTGCCACAGCAAACTCATGATGTGTAAACGCTGATGCAACACCTCCCAAGAACCGTCGGCCTGCAACAGCGGATGAATGTGCCGAGTATTGCTAATCAGGGGACGACGATGCCGCCAGACATCCTTGACACCATTGGCAAACAACGACAAGGGATAGACACTCTTGGATGAACCCACATCACCGTGACGGGGATTAAGCCATTCACACAAGCCGATGGCCTTGTCCTGTACAAAATCCGCGTTGTAGATCAGTACCCGATCGGTTTGAATGGCAATGCCGATGCTGCGCACAGCGGCTTGTAAAATTTCGGTGGCATCGCTGGAGGACAAGATAACCCGCGACAACTTGTTCATGGCTTGGGCAAAGCGCAGTTGCTGCTGCAAGGCCTGCTCTGCCTCGACTCGTTGAGTCACATCTTGCTTCACCGCCACCACATGGGTTACCTGCTGCTGTGCATCCCGGATAGGGGTAAATGTCACCATTTCCTGATAATAACTGCCATCCTTGCGGCGACTCAGTAATTCCCCCGCCCACACGTCGCCCTGCACCATCGTTTGCCAGCGTTCTTCATCCGCATTCGGCTGATCCGAAATATTGCCCAACAACTCGCTACGCGTGTGCCCGATTGCCTCTTCCGCACTATATCCGGTCAGCGTGACAAATGCCGGGTTGACCCACTCCACCACCCCCCAACGATCAAAAATCGCAATGGCATTGGCTGAGGCACTCAGGGCGCCGCTTTGCAACGCCAGCCGCTCATTCAATGTGCGCTCGGCCTCGGCACGTTGCTGCAACTCAGCCGTGAGGGTATCCGCCATTTTCTGGGCACGACGGCGGGTATTCAGCAGCGCATCCAGCAATAACGCCAGCAACACACTGACCATCACCCCACCAAACAAAATCAACCCTGCCCGGCGATAATCCACTACCCGCTGTGCCTGCTCCCCGGATTCCATTTGCAGCGTCCACAGTCGGCCTGCAATCCGAATTTTATGTTCCGCACGCAACCAAGTCGGCACGCCACCACGATCGTGTGGATTACTGTCGTACATCAACGCCGCTGGGATGGCCGCATGACCGTCGTACACCTTCAGATGTAAACGCTTCGCCCAATCGTGTTCCAGCTCCAGAAAACTTTCCTGCAACAAATCCCGCATGCGGAATGGGCTGAATACCCAGCCAATCAACGCCGCGCGGCGCGCTTCCAGCGAAGCCAATGCGGCGCCCTTGCGATACACCGGGGCATACATCAACGTCCCGGCCTGAACATCGTGACCATCTTCCTGCCGCAACTGCACTTTGCCCGACAGCATGATGACCCCTTGCTCCATGGCCGTCACCATGGCATTGCGCCGCACGGGATCGGAATACATATCAAATCCAAATGCCCGCAAATTGCGCCCGGTAAACGGTTCGAGATATTCCACAGGGGCATACACCGGACGCGTGCCCTCAGGAAAGAGATGGTGTTCGGGAAAGCCCGCTTGCCGTACCCGTGCTAAATACGCTGGCAATTGTGCCTGCGTCACACGGGGTGCAAATCCCAAACCTTGCACCCCGCGAAAGTGTGCATTCAGCTCCAGACGGGCAACATAGGCATGCCACTCACGACGCTCCACCTCGGTGGAAGCCTCAAACAATGCCACCCCACCCAACAAAACCTGTTGATGTGCTTGTAGATGCGCGCGGATGGAAAACTGCAAGCCCTCACATTCATGCAAAAAAGTCGCCCGCGCCACTTGCTCGGCTTCCTGCTTCACGGCATTCGTCAACCATGCCGTGAGCAGCAAACCGAGCAAAAGTGTCAGCCAAACGAGTTTGCGATGTTGCTGATAGGCCCAAGAGGGGAGTGTCGTTATTGTTTTCAAGGCAGTTATGCTGAGGGCAAAAACAGCGCCTAGTATAACGTGCTAACCCTGCGGACAAAGGTCACGCAAACCGCAAATGTCGCATTTTGGTTT
>DHYQ01000112.1:0-8958 GCA_002414205.1 Gallionellaceae bacterium UBA5126
CGGCGGCGGGGTAATCGAGGGCGATGAGGATTTTGGGATCGGACATGGAATGCTCCAAAATAAAAACGGGGAATCAGAGTGCTTGGCCAGTTTCTTCGCTGCGCCGGGGCGGGAAGCTATCCCACGCTTGGCAGGCGGGGCAGTGCCAATAGAATTGGCGGGCCTTGAAGCCGCATTCGCCACACTGGTAGGCGGCCAGGCTACGGGTGCGCTGGTGAATGATGTTTTTGACCAGCTCAACATCGGCGCGCCTATCCAGCGGCACTTCCAGCAAGCGTGCTTCCAGCAGCTTGTTCAGGCCAATCAGGGTAGGTTTGCGCTCCAGTTCGTTGCGCACCAACTGATAGGCGACCGCCGGGCCTTCTTGCTGGAGCAGCGCGTCAAACAACAGATTCATCAGATCCACCGCATGATAGTTATCCAGATAGCGCCGTAGCAGGGCGATGCCTTGGCTTTCCTGTCCCAGACTGCGGTAGGCAGTCAGCAAGCGTTCGGCCACCAGTGGCAGGTAATCCGGGTTTTGTTGCTCAACCTGTTGCCAAGTGCTGATGGCTTGGTCGATATGTTGTTCACGCAGATTTAAATCACCCAGCAACAAATTGGTACGCACGGAACCGGGGCATTCCTGCAAGGCTTGTTGCAAATGTGCACGCGCGGCGGCCAAATCATCGGCCGCCATGTCTTCCAGCGCCAGTTCGCAGCAGAAATGTGCCGCTTGCTGGCGATACAGCACGTCGTTGGTCACCTCGCCGAGTTGTTGGGCGATGAGGATGGCCTTGGCCCAGTCATGCTCTTTCTGAAACAGTTCCAGCAAAAATTCCAACGCTGGACGTGCGTAGGGCGTGTTCTTCAATTCCCCAAACAGCATTTCGGCCCGATCCAGGATCCCGGCTTTCAGATAGTCCTGCCCCAACTCAAAAATTGCCTGTTGCCGTCTTTCTTTATCCAGATCCGCACGCTCCACCAGATTGTGGTGCATGCGCAAGGCGCGGTCGATTTCGCCCCGACGACGAAATAAACTGCCCAGGGCAAAATGCAACTCAATGGTATGGGGATCAACTTGAACCACTTCGATGAAAGATTCGATGGCCTGATCGGGTTGCTCGTTGAGGAGGAAATTCAGCCCCTGGAAATAGGACTGCGGCAGCGCGCTGGATTCGGACAGCAGTTTTTTCAGATCAAAGCGGGCGGCTAACCAGCCCATGCCAAAAAACAGCGGGAAGACCAGCAGCATCCATGGTTCAAATTCCATCGCAATCATGATGTTCAGGATGGCTGTATGGGCAATTGCGAGGGGTCTTCGAGGTTGGAAAGTTTGTTCTTGATGCGCATCTCACGTTCCAAACGGGCAATCAAGCGGCGTTGCTGCAAAACGACGCCCAGCATAGCTAACACGCCAATGGCGGCGCCCAAGGCGAAAAACGTCAGCAGTACCACCACGAGGGAAGTTTGCCATGCCAAACCGAGAAAGTATTGCAAAGTGACGGGCTGGTCATTTTTGACGGTGAAACCCACCAGCAGAAAAAACACTGCCAGCCGCCACACCCAGTTGAAATAGCGCATACAGAAGTTCGCAAATCGAATGTTGAAGCGCGAAGATAGCATAAAAGTTGCATTCAGGCATTTATGATGGCGCGCTTATCCCATAGAATACCTGACTAACTCTTGAAACTTCATTATTTGGAAATAGGCGGACAATGCGTTACGACTTAATCGTGTTTGACTGGGATGGCACGTTGATGGATTCAACGGGCGTCATCGCCAGTTCGATCCAGGCAGCCTGCGCGGATTTGGGTTTGCCCATTCCTGATGACAATACCGCCCGACATGTGATCGGTCTTGGTCTGGAACAAGCACTACAGCACGCGGTGCCGGACATGCCGGCAGCAATGCGTCCAGCGTTGGTCGAGCGCTACCGGCATTATTTTTTGGCACAGGATACGCGTATTCCCCTTTATCCAGGTGCCCGCGAGCTTGTGTTGGCGCTGCACGCACAGGGTTATCAGTTAGCCATTGCTACCGGCAAGAGTCGCGCCGGGCTGCAACGCGTGTTGGACGCTGCTGGCTTGTCCCCCTATTTTCACGCCATACGCACCTCGGACCAGACCTTTTCCAAACCTCATCCCGCCATGTTGCTGGAAATCATGGAAGAGCTTGGTGTGGCAGCCGAGCGCACATTGATGATAGGTGATACTTCACACGACGTGCTGATGGCACAGAATGCCGGTGTGGATGTGGTTGCCATCGGACATGGTGCCCATCCGGCAGAAGCCTTGCAGGCACTTAACCCCCTCGCGTTGGTAGATGATCTGCCGGCATTCAAAACCTGGCTGGCAATGGAGCTATCATGAACTGGCAAATTTTCAAGCGTAATCGCAAACAAGACACTCCGCCCCTGGACGATCAGGCGTGGCAACGCAGCATGCTGGAAAAAGTATTGGTCGCGTCTTATCAGGAACAGCGCAGAACCCGGCGCTGGGGGGTGTTTTTCAAGTTGCTGACCTTTGCGTACCTGAGTGTGATTCTGTTTATTGGGATGGGCGGGGCGGACAAGCTGGAAAGTCACCTGGATCCTAGCAAAGCGCCGATTGGTGATGGCAAACACACCGCATTGGTGGACATGCAAGGCGTGATTGCGCCAAATTCACCCGCCGGTGCCGACGTGCTGATTCCGAGTTTGCAAGCCGCCTTCAAGGATGAAAACACCAAGGGCGTAGTACTGCGCATCAACAGTCCGGGGGGTAGTCCGGTGCAGGCTGGGCAGATCAACGATGAAATCCGCCGTTTGCGCAGCAAATATCCGCACATCCCGCTGTATGTTGCCGTCGAGGATATTTGCGCCTCCGGGGGCTACTATGTGGCGGTTGCCGCCGACAAAATTTACGTGGACAAGGCCAGTCTGATCGGTTCCATCGGCGTGCTGATGGATGGTTTTGGGTTTACCGGCTTGATGGAAAAATTCGGTGTTGAGCGCCGGCTGTTGACCGCCGGTACCAACAAGGGGTTTTTGGATCCTTATTCCCCGGCCAATCCGCAACAGGAAGAATATGCCAAACAAATGTTGGCCGAAATTCATCAGCAATTTATCGACACCGTGAAAAAAGGTCGTGGCAAGCGCTTGCAGGAAACCCCGGATACCTTCAGCGGTCTGATCTGGAATGGTCAGCGCGGCGTGGAGATGGGCTTGGCGGATGGTTTTGGCAGCGTGGAACATATTGCCCGCAACGTCATTCGTGCCGAGGAAATTGTCGATTTCACTGTACATGAAGGTTTCGCGGATCGTTTGGCACGTCGTTTCGGTGCCGGTGCCGCCAGCACGCTGGGATTTTCCTCCCAGCAAGGCGTTAACCTGCGTTAAGCACGGACATGCAGATGACGCCGCTGAAAAAATACCTGCTGGGAGGCTTGGGCCTGATACTGCTATTGCTATGCAGCCTATATCTGGTGCCCATGGGGCGCTACTTGCCGGAAGTTGAAAAGCAGCTCAGCCAAAAACTGCATGTCCCCAGCAAAATTACCGCATTGAATCTGGCACCATTTCCGTTGCCGCACTTGGAAGTGCATGGCATCGAGCTTGGCGGCACGGGTGGTATCGGCATTCAAACGTTGTCGGTGACCCCAAATCTGTTCAGCTTGTTGTCACCACAAATTCAAATTAGCGAAATCAAGCTGAGTCACGTCAAGCTCAATTACGCCGTGCTACAAGAAATTCTGGCCGCCCAACAAGCCAATGCGCACCAGGAAAAAGCCAGCGTCTATCTGCGCGTGTTACGTGCCGAGGATGTCACCGTCAATATGCCCGGCCTGTCGATTCCTGATGTGGCACTGAAAGTGACGCTGAAGGAGGATGGCAACCCGGAAGAAATTTGGCTGGCGCAGGACAAGGAGCATGTGACGTTGACCTTGCAGGCTCAAGCGCCGCGTCGTTTTTCCTTGCACTTGACGGGTAAAGCCTGGACTTTACCCATCGGCCCGGCCCGGACTCTGGATGAAATCAATATGACGGGTGTACTCACCGATCATGATTTGGACAGCCCGGATTTTTATGTGCGCATGGACGATGCAAAGGTCGAGGGCAAGTTAAAACTACTGTTTGGCCGCACTTGGCAATTGAGCGGTGAAATCAGCAATCTATTGCTGCCCCTGGAGCAATTTGGCAAGAAACGGGAAAAGCCCATCGAGATGCAAGGCGAACTCACCGTCAAAGGTACCTTTAGCGCGCAAGCGAACAGCGCTGCTGGTTTGAAAGAAGCCTTGCGCTTTAATGGTGAACTGGATGGTGATAGCGTGCAGGTCAGAATTGCCAGTGCTGCCACGCAGTTACTGCAACTGGAAGACTTGGCGGCTAAAGTTTCCGTGCAAAACAATCATCTTCAACTGAATGATTTTCAAGCAAAAATGTATAGTGGGACGCTGCAAGGCAAGGTGGATTTAGCCTTGATGGAGCAAAACATGCACGCGGAGTTGGCATTGGCAAAGATTGACCTGCAACCGTTGGTCGCTGCGCTCAGCAATCAAATCCTGTTTAGTGGTAGCCTCGACGGCAAAGCCCGTGTGCAATTAGCCTTGGGGAAAATGGATACCTTTCCGCAACAGGCCAATATTCAGGGCGATTTTTTGCTGCAAAAAGGGGTGTTGAGTAAAGTAAACCTAGCGCAGGCAGCTCAAATTACCGCGACGGCGCCCGCAGATGCACCCAGCACCACAGAGTTTGAAGCGTTCAGCGGTAACGCGCAGATTGATGCGACCGGGTATCACTTCCGGCAATTAGAATTGAGCTCCGGGGTGTTGCGGGCCCAGGGCGAGGTGGATATGGCGCTGGATAAACAACTCTCCGGCAGCATAGAGGTTGCCTTGAAAAACACGCTTGGCATGGTCAATGTTCCCTTGGTACTTTCCGGCACGCTGGATCAACCGGGGGTTGCTCCCAGTGCAGGGTTTGTGGCGGGCGCGGCGGTGGGTACCGCCGTGTTGCCAGGTGTCGGCACCGTGGTTGGCATGAAGGTCGGTGGCCTGTTGCACAAGTTGTTTGACGGGGGCAAGGCACAGTCGGCTGTGCCCGCTCAATAATCAGCAGTCCGATGGATAGTGAGTCTAAAAATGGATAGCAAAATCGTATTTATCAGAACCAGCAAGGGTGAAAATGAACTGCATGGTTCCGGCGCCGTCTTGTCGGGGGACATTCGGCGTGCACTGATGATGGTGGATGGCACGGCGTCGTTTGCCGAGATGCAAAAGCATGCAGCCCCCAGTCTGCGCAATCACTTTGAGTCGTTAATTAATGAGTTGCAAACCAAGGGGTATATCCAGGACAAGAGCAAAGCTCCGCAAATGCCCAAACTGGCGGTGCCGAAACGGGTGGTAAGCGCGAAAGGCCTGCGCACGCCGACCAATGCCGACGATCTGGATTTCACCTCAGTCTTCGCACCCCCAACGCCGGAAGTGCTGGCGGCAGAGGCTGCCAAGGCGGAAGCCGCACGCAAGGCTGCCGAAGCGGCTGCAAAACCGACAGCCCCGTTGCCACCCGCTGACGTCGCGCGGCAACAAGCCTTGCAAGCACAACAGGAACGCGAACAGGCCGAGCGACGTGCACTGGCCATGGCGGAGGAGTTCCGTCAACGAGCCGAACGCGAAGCGACGGAAAAACTACAGGCAGAATTAGCCGCCGCCAAGGCCAAAATTGCGGCTGAGGCACAAGCACGTGCTGAAGCAGAAAATCGCGCACGTCAGGCTGCTGAATTGCGCGCGCACCAGGAAGCCGAAGTGCTGCGCTTAAAAGCCCGTCAAGTGGAATTGGAAAAAGCTGAAAAAGCCGCTCTGGAAGCTGCCAGAAAACAGATGGCGGAACACGAAGCTGCGGAACGTGAAGCCCTGGAGCGCCAGGCACAGGATGAGCGTATTGCACGTGAACTGTCCGAGCGCCAGGCGCGCGTCATGATTGAACGACAAACCCGTGAGTTGCAGGAGCGTGCTGAACGTGAATTGCAGGAGCGCTTGGCACGGGAAGAAGCAGAGCTGCGCGCCAGATTAGAACGAGAAGCACGGGAAGCCGCAGAGCGGCAAGCTCGCCAGGAACGTGAAGCACGAGAGGCCATTGAGCGCCAAGCACGTGAATTGGCGGAACAGCAGGCACGTGAACTGGCGGCACGCCAAGCCCGCGAATTGGCCGAGCGTCAAGCGCGCGAGGAAGCCGAACAACAAGCTCAACGTGAGCGAGAAGCCCGCGAGTTGGCCGAACGTCAGGCACGTGAATTGGCAGAGCAGCAAGCCCATGCGTTGGCGCTGCAACAGGCGCGAGAACTGGCCGAACGTCAGGCACGTGAGGAAGCCGAGCGCATCGCCATGCAAGAACGCGCCGCCCGTGAACTGGCGGAGCAACAAGCACGTGAACTGGCCGAACAACAAGCCACACAAATCCGCTTGAACAAGGCCGCGCAGGAGCAACAGGCGCGTGAAATGCTGGATCGCCAAGCCAATGAGCTGGCAGCACAACAAGTACGTATCGAAGAGGAGCAACGTGCCAAATTTGCAGCGGCACAACAACATAATGCGGCACAGGGTGTAGCGAGCACTGGACGCATGTTTGCCTTACGGCATGGTGCTGATGGCGAGCGTAGCGATGTCAGTACGCGCACCCTGACCGTCACCGTGCTGTTCTTTGATATGGTCGGCTACAGCAAACAATCCGTACACCGGCAGACCTTGCAGAAACGGCTGTTTAATCAACTGGTTTCCGAGTGTTTGAAAGAGCTGGACGAGCAAGAAACCGAACTGATTATTCTGGATACTGGCGATGGCGCAGCCATCGGTTTTATGCAGCACCCGGAGGATGCCCTTGAGGTTGCCATGAATTTTCGCCGTCTCGTCAGCACCGAGGCGGATTTTGCCGAGTTGCGGGTACGCATGGGCATCCATCTGGGGCCGGTCAACATTGTCAACGACATGAATGGCAAGCCTAATATGGTGGGGAGCGGTATCAATGATGCCCAACGGGTGATGGATTTTTCTGGCACTAACCAGATTTTTATCTCACGCGCCTACTTTGACTTTGTTTCACGCCTCAGCGAAGAATACGAAGACCTGTTTGCTTACCGTGGCATCCGCAAGGATAAGCACGGGTTTGAGCATTCGGTGTATGAGTTGGTCGATCCCATCGAGCGCGCCACGATTCCGGTATTTACGCCTAGCGCACAGGATCCCAACAAGTTACGCTTGGCACCTGTCGAACTGGCCAATTTTGCTCCCCCAGCCGAAGAAAAATGGGCAGACTCGCCAACCGCTCCGCCCGAAAGACAGGAAATCACCCTCCCAGAGGTCAAGGAAGCTGCACCGCCGCCGATCACGCTATTTGAGGACATTCAATTGGCACCCATGGTGCCCGAAGACGCGCCCGTCACGCCACCGCCAGCCCCGCCGGAACCTGCCCCCGCCCCGGTGCACAATGACGAACACGCCCAAAAGCTGGCCCAACTACAGGAACTGGAAGAAAAGCGTCGTTTGGCGGCACAAGAAATAGAAGCCAAGAAACTGGCGGAAACCCAAGCCAAAGCGTGGAAGCGTGCGGAACAACGCGCCCAAGAAGCCGCCAAGGCACAAGCGGAGCAGGCGGTGCGTCAGGAAGCCTCGCCCAAGGTCATTCGCCCCAAGATCAACACCCCCGTCACACCAGCCACCACGGCTGCCACTGCACCAAGCGCGGGTCGTGGCTGGTTGATTGGGATCGTGCTGTGTCTGTTGTTGGTACTGGCAGCCTTTGTCGGCCCGATGTTGATCCCCATGCAGAACTATGAGCGACAAATCGAGCAAAGTTTGGGGACGCAGTTGCAGCAGCCCGTGCGAATTGCACGGGTCGAGGCCCGTCTGCTGCCTTGGCCGCATTTGGTGCTGCATGAGCTCATCATTGGGCGTGACAATTTGACTCGAATACAGCAGGTCAAGGCGGAGTTTGCCTTGTCGGCATTATTCAGTTCCGTCAAAGAGATACGTCATTTATATGTCGATGGGATGCAGGTTTCGATTGGACAATTGGAAACGGTTGGACAATGGACCAAAAGCCTGTCCAGTCACCTGAACTATCCGGTAGTGCAGATGCACTTTAGCAATTCGCGTGTAGAAGCTGAAGGCTTTGCGCTGCAAGATGTACAAGGAGAGGTCAAATTTGATCCTCTGGGCAATCTGCGTGAAGGTGAGCTGAGAGCCAATCGGGGCGGCATCACCTTGGGTTTGCACAGCGATGCGGGTGGTACTGGTTTTAGTTTGTATGCCCGTGCGGGTGAGCTGCCTTTTATCCCGGTCTGGGCTTATGAAGAAATCCGCCTGAAAGGGGTATTTGCCAAAGGCGCCTTGATCGTTAACCAACTGACTGGTAGCCAGCTCGGCGGTTTTTTCTCCGGTCGCAGCAACATTCTCTGGCAAGGAAGCTGGTTGGTGGAAGGCGAGATTGATGCCAATGGTCAGGACATGGATCGTTTCAATAATTTCGTCAATGGTGATTTACGCGTTAAGGGACGTTTCAAATTGCAAGCGCAGACATTCCGCGAGTTATTGAATAGTTTCAGTTTTAACGGCAACTTCGCCATCAACAACGGGCAATTCAAAGGGATGGATCTGGTTGAAATATTGCGCTCGCGTGGCAATGGTCGCAGCAATGGCGGGCGTACACCCTTTGAGAAATTGACGGGCAGCGTCAGTTGTAACAGCCAAATCTGCCAGTTCAAACAACTGGAGATGAAGCGTGCTGCGATGCATGCCGAGGGTGAGGTTGTACTGCTACCGTTGCAAAAGAATGCCGCAGAGCGGGAAATTGCCGGTAACTTGAGCGCAGATCTGTCGACAGATGCCGTGCCACCGCTACGCCTCAACTTGAGTGGCCCACCTAGCCGATTGTCCGTCACGGTACAGTAAGGGTAGCCTTGGCGTGTCACGCACACGCCCCTAAACACACAAACCCCAGACATC
>DHYQ01000112.1:9073-10511 GCA_002414205.1 Gallionellaceae bacterium UBA5126
GGGCCCACACCGCAGACCGCTGCTGAACCTGCGTCAGGAAGGGCAGGCGGCCTGTCAGCGTGCCGCTTTCCATATACCCACCCATTAGAGAAACCGCGCGTATGCGCTCGTGGAAGGTGTCGCTCTGAAACAACGCGAAAATCAGGTGAGACCTATGCGCCCTTACAGTTTGTCGGGCAGGGCGATCAGCCGATGCTGAGTTTGCAATTTGAGTCCGGGCACAGAATATACCGCCTGGTACAGCGCGTGGTTTTGCTGGTACAACAGTGACAGGCTACTGGCCGACAACAACTCGCTGGAGAGCAGGCGATCAATGCCTTGCAGCGCTGTGAGCATCCCGCTGCCATCGGGCTGACACAGTACGATATTCTGCTTATCCTCTTCCGATAATTGACCATCGCCGTTGCTATCCCGGCTGACGACATTAAACAGCAACACCTGCGTCGGCTGCTGCTCTTTAAGCGAGAGTTGAGCATGATCCAGCACTCGCTGCTGATGCTGAGGCAACAGCCAATGGCTCTGACCACTTGTGGAGACAAACAATATGTTGCGCATATTTTCTGGTCGTCCGCCCGAATAAAAGCGCTCTGCGCTTCCCTCCACCAGCAAATGCACCAGCTCTACCGACTGCCCCTCGACGCGCTCCACACGCCCCAAGCGCGCTCTGATTGCCTGTGCGTTGTTTCCCGTGTCGGTGACGGCGAAAGTACGTTCGCGACGTTCGGCTTTATAGTCCCACCACAACTTGCCGATGCCAAAAATCACCAATAACAAAAACAACAAGAATAACAGCGTGTTGATTTTTTTCATAAACGCAAAGAGGCGTTCCATGCTGAAGCACCTGAGTTGCTCAAGCCTTCAATCCCAATACATCCTGCATGTCATACATCCCCGCCGGGTTTTGTTGCAAATAGCGGGCAGCGCGCAATGCGCCGAGGGCGAAGGTGGCGCGGCTGCTGGCTTTGTGGGTGATTTCGATGCGCTCGCCGATGCCAGCGTACAGCACGGTGTGGTCGCCGACGATGTCGCCGCCGCGCACGGTGGCGAAGCCGATGGTGGAGGGATCGCGTTCGCCGGTTACCCCTTCGCGGCCATACACGGCACATTCCGCCAAATCGCGGCCCAGGGTACGGGCGACGACTTCGCCCAAGCCCAGCGCGGTGCCAGAGGGGGCATCGACCTTGTGGCGATGATGAGCCTCGATAATTTCGATGTCGTAGCCTTCGGCCAAGACGCGCGAGGCGGTTTCCAGTAGCTTAAACAACAGGTTAACACCAACACTCATATTGGGGGCGAAGACAATGCCGACGTCTTGCGCAGCCGCTCCGAGTTGAGCTTTTTGTTGGGCGTTAAAACCCGTGGTGCCGATGACGATGTTGACGCCGAGTTTGCGGCAGACTTCCAAGTGTTGCAGCGTGCCTTCGGGGCGGGTGAAGTC
>DHYQ01000110.1:0-1975 GCA_002414205.1 Gallionellaceae bacterium UBA5126
GCGCCCATGCGGGTACACACTTGGCCGCTGTCGCGCACCGCTTTCATCATGATTTCCACGTGTTCGGCATTATCGACCGCGCACAGCCCAGCAAAAATGTGCAACGTATCCTGACCAAAACGCACGCCGTTGTATTCAAAATGGCTGGGGCGTTGCTCATCCTTGTGGCGACCGAGAATGCGATATTCCTCCGACACGCGCACCACGCGCTCCACGCCGGGCAGCACCTGCATGTCGGCCAAATTCAGCGCCTTGGTGTTGCCGATCAAATAAATTTCCGTCAGATTCTTTTCGCTGCCTTTTTCGACATGCACCCGCACGCGGATGCCGTCATAGCCTTGCAGGCGCCCCATCAACGCCTGGAACTCCGGCGATTGCTCGGTGATGTCAGTATTCAGAATCAGAATCATGGTATTTCCTCAAGGTTATCAGGTACGGCAAAGGGGGATGCAATCTAACAAAAACGCCATCATTGCATCCGTTTATACTCACAATGCTGATTATGATTTTTGCGCAGGCAACAAAATATCCGCCTGCGCCGCCCAACCCGCCAGCGGATCGCGCTCAAAATCGTTTTTGGCAAAATCATGCCAGCATCCCAGCACGAAACACACCAGCACATTGGCATGCGCCCCGACATCATGTTCGGCAGGTAATTCCTGCTGCACCAGCGCGATGCGCAGCGACTGTTTCAACGTGCTTTCCAGCCGATCCAGCAACTGATTGATGCGCCGTTGCAAGCGCTCATCCTCGTTGACCAGCACGTCACCGGTCAGCACGCGGGTCATGCCGTGGTTGTTTTTGGCAAAGCCCAGCAACAAGGTCAAAATCGCCCGCGCCTGCGCCAGACCATTTTTCTCCTCCTGCAAAATCTTGTTAATCAGGCCAAATAGCGTCTGCTCGATAAATTCAATCAGCCCCTCGAACATTTGCGCCTTGCTGGCGAAATGTCGGTACAGCGCGCCCTCGGACACTTCCAGCCGCTTGGCCAGTGCTGCCGTGGTGATTTTGGTGCCGTGCGGCTCCTCCAGCATGGCGGCCACCGCCTGCAAAATTTGTAACTTGCGTTCCCCTACCTTAACAGCCATGTTCTACCCCTATTGCAAACGCCGCAAAGCGCGCGGCAACTGCATCACATCCGTCAATGTCACATCCACCCAAGCCGGTTGGCGGTGACTGCGGCTAATCCACACCGTGCGCATCCCCAGCCGTTTGGCGGTGCGCAAATTGTCGGCGCTGTCTTCCACCATCACGCACTGCGCCGCCGCCACCTGGTGTTTTTTCAATAATTTCAAAAAGCCCGCTCGATGTGGCTTGGGCAGAAAATCGGCATGTTCCAGTGTCATCACGTCAGTAAACAGCCCATCCAGCCGCATGGCCTGCAACACCGCCTGCGCATAGTGTTGCGGGCCATTGGAAAACACCATCTTGCGTCCCGGCAAGCGCTGCAACAGATGACGCAGACGCGGCTGGCGCAACACCATGCCGGGCAAGTCCGGGAACTGATGGGTATGCCACAAAAAATGCCGGGGATCGGTGCCGTGATGGCGCATCAAGCCGTTTAATGTAGCACCGTAGCGCCGCCAGTATTCCACGCGCAAGGCATTCGCCGCCGTCTCGTCCAATTGCAAATGCTGCTGCAAATAAGCCGTCATGCTGCGGTTGATGTGCGGAAAAATATGCGGATTGGCGTCGTGCAGGGTGTTGTCGAGGTCGAAAATCCAGAGTCTTGGGTGCATGTTAGCCAGCAGAATTCAGATTAAGCCGCGCGGTTGGCCCGAATGCGTTCCACTTCTTGCACGCAACGTGCCGCCGCTGCGAGCAATTCGGGCACAAAAGCATGGGCGAGATTCAAGGCATTGGAGAGGATGCTGAGGTCTTCGATGTACTCGTGCACCATCTGATTACGCAAGCGGCGCATTTCCATCCAGGCATCGCTGGAGGCAATGAAGCCAAATTTTTCGGCCTTGTCCAG
>DHYQ01000110.1:2073-3620 GCA_002414205.1 Gallionellaceae bacterium UBA5126
GGTATCCTGCAAGCGGCCAAAGCGGCTGACAAACGCATCCAGCCGCTCCGCCAACAACGGCTCCTCGCTCAGATGCACCAACTGGGCAACCTCAAGTTGCGGATTGAACAAACGCTGATCGGTATCCTGCAAATATTGGCATTCCTTGCCAACGATGCGGGCTAAAAATACCAGCCGCGCGTCCAATGCCTCGGTCATTTTCATAGGCAAATCCCTTGTGCCAACGCAATCTGGTGAATGGGAAATTGCGTCAGATTGGGAGCCTTGATTAACACATCCACCTTGCGCCCGTACATGCTGCGAGAAACCCGTAGCGCGACTTTCGCCGCCAAGGCCGCCGGTTCCGGCACGGGCTCATCCATTTCCAGCAGCAAATCGACATCACCGCCACGCGCTGCATCTTCCACCCGCGAGCCAAACAGCCAAACCCGCGTCGCCGCCCCCGCCAACTCGGCGACGGTCTGGCGGATCACCATGATTTGCTGCGGACTCAGGCGCACGGCGTCACTTGCTCTTAATCAACGTCCCCACACCTTCATCGGTGAGGATTTCCAGCAGCAGGGCATGCTGCACGCGCCCGTCGATGATGTGCACGGTTTTCACGCCACTGCGTGCCGCATCCAGCGCCGAGCCGATTTTCGGCAACATGCCGCCGGACAGCGTGCCGTCTGCCACCAGATCGTCGATTTCCTTGGGGGTCAGGCCGGTCAACAGATTGCCGTCCTTGTCCAGCACGCCGGGGGTATTGGTCAGCAGCACCAGTTTTTCCGCGCCCAGCACTTCCGCCAATTTGCCGGCCACCACGTCGGCGTTGATGTTCATGGCTTCGCCATTCGGGCCCACACCAATCGGTGCAATCACCGGCACAAAGTCACCTTGTTCCAGGAAGGCGATCACGCTGGGGTCAACTTTCACGATGTCGCCCACCAGGCCGATGTCTAGCATCTTGCCCACTTCTTCCGTGCTTTCCAGCAGCAACTTGCGGGCGCGGATAAAGGCGCAGTCCTGACCAGTCAGGCCCACGGCCTTGCCGCCATGGCGATTAATCAGGTTCACAATTTCCTTGTTAACCTTGCCCAGCACCATTTCCACCACATCCATGGTTTCTTCATCCGTCACACGCATGCCCTGGATGAATTCGCCCTGCTTGCCGACGCGTTTCAGCAAGTCGTTGATTTGCGGGCCACCGCCATGCACGACCACCGGATTCATACCCACCAGCTTCAACATCACCACATCGCGGGCGAAACTTTCCTGCAACAAAGGGTCGGTCATGGCATTGCCGCCGTACTTGACCACAATGGTTTTCCCGGAAAAACGCTGGATATAAGGCAGGGCCTCGGCAATGGTGCGGGCCTTTTTTTCGGCGGCGGAAGCAGACAGCGACATGATGGACTCCTGGTAAAAAAATCGGCGCGGATTTTACACCAGCCCTCTTCCACAGCGGGGAATTTCTAGCGCTACAAGGGACATTCCCGACAAGCGCACACCAAGGGCAAATGCTGTTCAAACACCGCCAAGGAATTGGGCCGCCCAAACAAATACCC
>DHYQ01000109.1:0-4148 GCA_002414205.1 Gallionellaceae bacterium UBA5126
CGGGCGACATCCATATCCACCAGCAGCGGCACGGGGCTGTCGCTGTTGGGCGGGGTGTAGCTGATGTGCGCCCAGTTGATGCCGTAGCGCACCAGCAGGGTGATCAGCAACCCAACCCCGCAGCCAATCAAAGTCAGCAGCAGCGACTCCAGCGCGAACAGTCGCACCACGCCGCGTTGCGGCAGGCCGATGGCGCGCAGGGTGCCGATTTCGCGGGTGCGCTCCACCACGGTCATGCCCATGGAATTGGCCACGCTCATCACCACCACCGTCAGCACGATGCTGAAAATAAAGCCGAAAATCATGTCGAACATGCCGTGCACCTGATTGTAAAAGTCCGACAATTCCTGCCAGGTGCGGATTTCCAAGTCAAACCCGGCGCGGCGCAGCTTGTCCTGCAAATGCGTGCGCATGGCCTCGGTCTGATTGTCGTCCTGCAATAGCACCGTCAGCCGATCCGCGCCGCCCGGCAGGTCGTACAGCGTTTGCGCCAGTTGCAGACTGAGGTAGGCAAACTTGTCGTTCAGCCCGGCGTTGCCGGTGTTGAACAGCCCGCCCACGCTGCCGTCCAGCGCATTGGCCTGCCCGGATAGGGTGTTGGTCAACAACGCCGCCGTGTCGCCGGTTTTGAGATGCAGCATCTCGCCCAAGCCGCTGCTGACCAGCATGTGCTCAGGCTTGGCCGGGTCGAGCTTTTTAATCATCTTGGCGTACAAGCCGCTGCGCAGTTCTTCCGCCGACAACACGTTTTCCTGCAACTTGGCCATGGCCTGCGGCGCGATGCCTTCAGCGATAAAAATCGTGCTGGCGCGGCCATTGCTAATCAACCCGGAAATGCTCAAGCGCGGCGCGACCAGCTTGATTTTCGGCTCGTCGGCCAGCAACTGCGTGATGCGCGCCACCTCCGCGCCGGACAGCATATAGCGTTCTGGGTCGAGTTTTCCCGCCGTGCTCATGCCGCGCTTGGCCAGGGTCAAATGCCCCAGCAAACTGCCATGAATCGCCCCGCGCCCCATGCCGCTATACACATTGTGCGTGTAGCCCGCGAACAGGCTAATCGCCGCGAAGCCCAAGGCAATCGCCAGCAGGGTGACGACCGAACGGCGACGATTGCGCGTCAACCCGCGCAAAGCCAGTTTGAAGGTATTCATCGTGCGCCCTCCTCGTCATTCCGGCGCAGGCCAAAGTTCCCTTCCATCCCGTGATTCCGGCGCAACCCCAACAAGTCCCCTCCCCCTTGCAGGGGGAGGGCTAGGGTGGGGGTAGAAGCGCTACGATTCCACGGCTCTATCCCCATCCCGTCATTCCGGCGTAGGCCGGAATCCAGCGCCGTCAAAAAATCCCCGCGCAGCGGGACAAAACCACTGCTGCGCAGTCCTGTTGTCTTGCCTGGGCACCGGCCTGCGCCGGTGCGACGACGCGTAGTCATGCCATCACCTCATCACTTTGAATATCCCCATCGCGCAGCAGAATCTTGCGATCCACATGCTGCAACAGACGCGGGTCGTGGGTGGTAAACACGAAGGTCACGCCCTTGGCGCGGTTCATCTCACGCATCAGTTCCACAATCATCTGGCTGTTGTCGGAATCCAGATTGGCGGTCGGCTCGTCGGCAATCACCAGCTTGGGCGACACCACCAGCGTGCGTGCAATCGCCACCCGCTGCCGCTGCCCGCCGGACAACTTATCCGGGCGCGAGGCGGTGAATTTTTCCAGCCCCACTTCCGCCAACACCTGTGCCGCCCGCGCCTTGGCCTCGGCTTCGCCCACGCCGCGAATCTGCAACGGCAACATGACGTTTTCCAGCGCCGACAACACCGGCACCAGATTGAAACTCTGAAACACAAAGCCGATTTGCTGGGCACGGAAGGCGGTCAAGGCATCGTCATTCAACTGGCGCGTGTCCTGCCCGGCGAAAAAAATCTCCCCGGACGTGGGCGCATCCAGCAAGCCAATCAAATTCATCAAGGTGGATTTACCGCTGCCGGACGGCCCCCACACCGCCAAAAATTCCCCAGCGCGAATGTCCAGCGAAATGCCATGCAGCGCATCAATCGCCGTCTCGCCCAACATAAAACGGCGGCGCACGGCGCGTAATTGCAACAAACTCATGATTTCCTCCTACTGTAATTGTATGGTCTGCACCACCCGGCTGGCCCCAACGTCAAACGCCGCCTGCTCAAAACTCGGTGCGCTGAAGGCGTTGCGGGCGTTGTTGGAAAAGCCATAACGCTCGCTGGGCGGGCCGTACCAATGCCGATCCAGTTGCTGATTGCCATTGCTGTCCAGATACGCCGCCACCGCATAACGCCCGGCAGGCACGTCGGCAAACAACACCGTCGCCGTCGCCCCGCTGGCCTGCGTCACCTGCTCATAATCCGCCTTGCCCTTGGGAAAATTCGCCGCAGGCAAATACAACCCCACCCGCACCGACTGCCCGGCCTCACAACCGTTCAACACCACCTGCACCTCACCCGCCCACGCCCACGGCGCAAACGCCAGCGCCAGCCAAAAAATTCGCTTCATGTCTCACTCCCGCCATTACACATGGCGCGCACAATAAGCCCCCGCGCCGCCCGCCTCAAGACAGCTGCGACGAAATGACAAAAGGCGGGGGTGAATTGCAGGCGGTGGGCGGCGGCGGCTCCGCTTGCATGGCGTTTCCACGCTGGATGGCTATAATGCCGAACCCGAATTGACTTATGAAGCACTGCCCGCAATCTGGGTGTGTGGCGTGCTGAGTTAGCGGGAGGGGGGACGTGTTACGACTTCAAGATGAATTGAAATCCTACCGTTAGGAAGCAGCGCGGCACGTTATGCAGAACAACCAATTTTATACAGCGCGAGTTTGTATATTTCACGTTTGAGGCTTTATGCGCCAACTCTACATCGGTATTGTTTTTTCACTAATTTCCACCGCTGGCTTCTCAGCAGAATCATGCCCACCCGACTTTGCTTCTTTCTTGACCAAATTCGAGAGCAGTCGCCAGTTTCAACGACAGAACACCCCTTTCCCACTTGCGACCACTTACGTTGATGGGTCAGCATCTCCCGAACCTAGAACTGAAACATATATGATCAAAAGTGCGGCAGATCCAAAGTATTCCCGAACTATTTACCCCAGCCGGAAGAAGCAGGCCACTATTCCGCTTGAGAAGAAGATCACTTCAAAGCAAGGTGTCATCCGTGTAGTGCAATTCACTAAACCAGACACTGACTATTCTTTTGCATTTACCTTCAAGCAGACTGCTTCATGTTGGCAGTTGGTCAAGTTTGAGGACTACTCACTGTGATCTGTGTAGCGTGTAGGGTGGATTCGCGCAGCAATCCACCTTTTTTCATGTGACACGCCAATCGGCATTGAAACGAAAAGGGTGGATTGCCTGCGGCGAATCCACCCTACCAGCTAAAACCGCAACACCTCGCAACCCTCGGCATCACAGCGCAACGCCATGCCCTGCGCCCCCCAATCCGCCAGTACCCAGCGCTCGCAGCGGTGAGCATCCACTTCGTGTTCATGCCTGGCCGGGCGGTGGGTGTGGCCGTGGATCAGGCGCGGGTAGCCGTGTTGGCGCAGCCAGTCGGCCACGGCGGCGGCGTTCACGTCCATGATGGCGGCGGATTTTTGCTGTTTGTTTTGCTCGCTTTGGGCGCGCAATTGGCGGATGAAATCCTTGCGCTCGGCTAGCGGTTTGGCCAGAAAATTTTGCTGAAACAGCGGGTCATGCACTTGCTGGCGATAGGTTTGATAAGCCGCGTCGTCGGTACACAGCAAATCGCCATGCGTCAGCAGCGTCGGCACGCCATACAGGTCGATTAGACACGGATCGGGTAACAGCGTGGCGTTCATGGCCCATGCCGCCGCCTCGCCCAGCAACACATCGCGGTTGCCGCGCATGACATGCAGCCCCGGCAACTGCCGCAACAAGGCCAACACCTCGCCATGAAACGGCTCCGCCAAATCATCATCCCCCGCCCAATACTCGAACAAATCCCCCAGCACATACACCGCCGCCGCCCGTGACGCATGCTCGGCCACGAAGCGCCGCAGCGCCGCTGTCACTTCGGGGTGGTCGGGAGAAAGGTGGAGGTCGGAGATGAAGAGGGTGTACGCCATGATGGTGTTCCAAACAAAACGCGCTGTGCCT
>DHYQ01000109.1:4243-10063 GCA_002414205.1 Gallionellaceae bacterium UBA5126
AGGATGACCACATCTTCCTTGGGTACGTCTTGGTGGAAGCCGCTGCGACCGGTTTTCACCTTGCCGATTTGATCAACCACGTCCATGCCTTCGACGACTTTACCGAACACGCAGTAGCCCCAGCCGTCCTGACCGGGGTAGTTCAGGAAGTCGTTGTTGCGGGTGTTGATGAAGAACTGCGCAGTGGCGGAATCGGGCACGTTGGTGCGGGCCATGGCGATGGTGTAGTGGTCGTTCTTCAGGCCGTTGTTGGCTTCGTTCTTGATGGGGGCGTTGGTGGCCTTTTGGCTCATGCCGGGCTCGAAGCCGCCGCCTTGAATCATGAAGTTGTCAATCACGCGATGGAAAATGGTGTTGCTGTAAAAACCGGCGTTCACGTAGTCGAGGAAGTTCTTGACGGTGACGGGGGCTTTTTCGGCATCCAGTTGCAGGGTGATGATGCCGAGGTTGGTGTGCAGTTTAACCATGATGGGTTTTTTACCTTGAGTTAATGAATAAGACGGTTGCATGGCGCAGCACAGCAGCAGCGCGAACAGGGTGGTGAGCAGTTTTTTCATGTTGTTTCCTGAAGCAATTATTTATTTTTTTCTTCGACAATCAGCCACTTGCCGCCAGATTTGGTCAGAAGCAAGGTTTTGCGGCTGGCTTTGGCCTTGCGCATCTTGTTGAATTTCAGCGATTGCTGGAATTTCACGGTAGCGTGGTTGTCACCCTGGAAAGTCACGTTGGCGCGGCTGATGCTGATCTGGATATTTTTGGAATCGTCCAGATCGTTGCGACGCTGTTCAGCCCATTGCGAGCGGCTTTGGCCTTTTTGCGCGGGGTGGAACTCATTGGCGTAGTAGGCCAGATATTTTTTGACTTGCTTGTTTTCCCAGGCATGCACCCAGCCATTGACACTGCTCATTACGTCGGCGACGCGGGCTTTTTGCGCGGCTTTTTCGGCATCAGCAGGGTTGGCGGCAACCGCGCTGGCGGCGACCACCGCAGACGCCGCATCCGCATCGGTGCTCACAGGCGCACTGGCAACACCGCTGGCGGGTGCCGAAGGCGGCGCAACGACCGCATTCACTTCCATAATCGTCGCGGGCACCGCATCTTCCACAGGGGCAGGTTGACGCGCCGCGCCACTGCCACTTTGTGCCGCCGTCAGCACCGGCTTGTCGGCATTACTTTTGCGGCCATTGTCCTGCAAAAGATCGCGTATCGCACTCAACTTGCCTTTGGTAGCGGGATTTCTGGGATCCAATTGCAGCGCGCGGTCGTAGGATTGACTGGCCAGTTTGGCGTAGATGTCGCCCAGATTTTCATGCGCGGTGACATACGTGGGATGGGCTTGAATGGCCAATTCGAGGGCGTTTTTGGCTTTCTCGTATTTGCCTTGGCTGGCGTAGAGCACCGCCAGATTGTTGTACGGTTCAGGCAACTCCGGGAAGTCTTCGTTCAGCGCGGTGAAGAGCTGAATGGCATCGTCGGTCTTACCCTGTTCCGTCAGAATAACCCCCTTCAAAAAGCGCGCGGGCGCATCTTTGGGTTTTTCCGCCAGAATTTGTTCCACCTTGGCCAACGCTTGCGCGTAGGCTCCTTTTTTGTACGACTTATTGGCATCCTGCAACAGGTCGGCTTGCACGGGCGCATGGAATAACATGGCCCCACACAGCAGCACGCCGGGCAAAAGTTTCAGAATTTTCATCGGTTTAGCATTCCTCAAGTGCGCAAAAGGCGCAGGTTGGCGATAAACAGCGGGCGGATTCTACCACTGCTAACGGCAACACGGCACAAATCCGCGACGGATGTCAGACCGCCGGGCTGTCGTGCGGCAGTTGCTGGATTTCGTTTTCAATCCAGTGCTCGACCTCGGCGTTGACCTCGTCCGCCTTGCGGCCCTTGGTCTCAATCGGTGCGCCGATGCTCATAATGATGGTGCCGGGGCGCTTCAAAAAGGCGTTGCGGCCCCACAGCCGCCCGGCGTTGTGCGCCACAGGAATCACCGGCGTGGCGCTGGCACAGGCCAGCATGGCCCCGCCGATTTTGTACTTGCCGCGCTGGCCGTAGGGAATGCGCGTCCCTTCCGGGAAAATCACCACGTGGAAGCCCTGCTTCAAGCGCTCCTTGCCCTGCTTCAGCAACTGCTTCAGGGCGCCCTTGCCGTCGCTGCGTTTAATGGCAATCGGATTGGTCAGCGCCAGCGCCCAGCCGAAAAACGGAATCCACAGCAATTCGCGTTTCAACACCCAGGCTTGCGCCGGGAAAACCTGTTGCAGCGCCAGCGTTTCCCAGGCCGACTGGTGTTTGCACAAAATGATGCGCGGCTCGGCGGGCAGATTTTCCAGCCCGCGCACTTCGTGGCGGATGCCGCAAATCCAGCGCAGCAGCACCAGCATGATCTTGGCCCAGTTGGCGATCAGGTTGTAGCGGGTCAGCGCGGGCAGCGGGAAGGTAAGCAGGGAAATGACCGAAAAAATCGGCGTGATGATGACCTGCAAGGTCAAAAAAATCAGCGAGCGCAGAAATACCATGAGCTTAGTCTCCCAACAGCGCGGCCACGACCGAGGCCAAATCGGGGTAAATCTGCGTGCCGTCCGGCAGGCCGCCGGTGTCGCGGGTTTTTTCGCCCTTGCCGGTCAGCACCAGATACGGCTGCGCGCCCATTTCCGCCGCCGGCTGCAAATCGCGCAGCGAATCGCCCACCACCGGCACCCCAGCCAAATGGGTGCCATAGCGGAAAGCCACCTCCTCAAACATGCCGAGTTTGGGTTTGCGGCAATGGCAATGATGCTCGCTGGTGTGTGGGCAGAAAAACACCGCCTCGATATGCGCGCCAACCTGAGCGCAGGCCTTGTGCATCTTGGCGTGGATGGCATTCAGGGTCGGCATGTCAAACAAGCCGCGCCCCACCCCGGATTGATTGGTCGCCACCACCACGCGATACCCGGCCTGATTCAAGCGGGCAATCGCCTCCAGGCTCCCGGCAATCGGCTGCCACTCGCCCGGATTCTTGATGAACTGAGCCGAATCGTGATTGATGACACCATCGCGGTCGAGAATGATGAGTTTCATGGTTTATTCAGAGAAGGGTGAAGAGGGAAGGGAGAAGGGGACAGGATGCACGCCATTTTCCCGCCATACTGGTCGGATTATAAAGCAGGGGGGAGAAGCGAGACATTGGCACACCCATGGTTTTACCCTTCCCTCCTCTCCCTTTACCCTTCCCAGCCTTTACGCCAATTTCGCCAAATCCGCCACGCGGTTCATGGCGGCGTGCAACTGGGCCAGCAGGGCCAGGCGGTTGGCGCGCAGGGCGGGGTCGTCGGCGTTGACCATCACGCCGTCGAAGAAGGCGTCCACCGGGCCGCGCAGGGCAGCCAGTGCCTGCAACGAGGCGGTGTAGTCGCCGCGTTCAAAGGCGGCAGATGCACCGGGCACGATGTCGTTCAGCGCGGCGAACAGGGCGCTTTCGGCGGTTTCCTGCAACAGCGCGGGGTTGACCTCCAACCGTTCGCCCTGAGCTTGTCGAAGGGCGTCTTCCGCTTTCTTCAAAATGTTGCCCACGCGCTTGTTGGCGGCAGCCAGTGCAGCGGCTTCCGGCAAGCTGGCAAAGGCGCGCACGGCGGCCAAACGGGTTGGCACATCGCGCAACTGCGCCGGACGCAGCGACAGCACGGCATCGACTTCCTGCGCGCTGTAGCCTTGCTCGCGCAACGAGCCCGCCAGACGGTCAAACACAAAGTTGCTCACCTCGGCCTGCGCGTCGCTCAACAGCCCTGCCGGGAAACCAGCAAACGCGGCGGCAATCAATTCGCTCAAATTCAGCGGCAAGGCTTTTTCCAGCAACATGCGAATCACGCCCAGCGCATGCCGACGCAGCGCGAACGGATCTTTGTCGCCGGTGGGAATCTGCCCGATGCCGAACATACCGACCAGCGTTTCCAGCTTGTCGGCCAGCGCCACGCACACCCCGGCGGCATTGCGCGGCAATTCGTCGCCTGCAAAGCGCGGCTTGTAATGGTCTTCGATGGCAAACGCCACGTCGTCGCCCAGGCCATCGTGCTGCGCGTAGTAGCGCCCCATGATGCCCTGCAATTCGGGGAATTCGCCCACCATGTCGGTCAGCAAATCGGCCTTGGCCAGCAGCGCCGCCTGGTCAGCTTGGCGCACCAGCGCCGCGTCGCCCAGTTGCGCGGCAATGGCACGGGCAATGGCTTGCACGCGCTCCACGCGCTCGCCCTGAGTGCCCAGTTTGTTGTGATACACCACCTTGGACAGACCCAACACGCGGGCATCCAGCGGTTTTTTGCGATCCTGGTCAAAGAAAAATTTGGCATCGGCCAGACGCGGGCGCACCACGCGCTCGTTGCCGCCAATCACCGCCGAGGCATCCGCCGGGGCGATGTTGGACACCAGCAGGAAGCGGTTGGTCAGTTTGCCGCTGGCATCCAGCAGCGGGAAATACTTCTGGTTGGCCTTCATGGTCAGAATCAGACACTCTTGCGGCACCTGCAAAAATTCCGCCTCGAAAGTGCCAATCAGCACATTGGGCCGCTCCACCAGCGCGGTCACTTCGTCCAGCAACGCCTCGTCGTCAATCGGGCGCACCCCGCCGCCGACCTGCGCCGCTGCGGCCTGCAACTGGCGCACGATGTCGGCACGGCGTTCGGCAAAGCTGGCAATTACCGCGCCTTCATCACGCAGTTGCACCGCATAGCTATCGGCATCGCGCAGCACCACCGGATTGACCTTGGCCTCGAAGCGATGGCCCTGCGTGGCGTTGCCCGCCGTCAGTCCCAGCACGGCAACCGGCACCACCTCGCTGCCATGCAGCGCCACCAGTCCATGCGCCGGACGCACGAAATTCACCGACTGCCAGCCATCGGCCAGTTGGTAGCTCATCACCTTCGGAATCGGCAACTTGGTCAGCGCCTCTTCCAACGCCTGCTGCAAGCCCGCCGCCAGTGTGACGCCTTCCTGGGTGCGCTCATACACCAGCACCTCGTTCTTGCCGTCCTGTACGCGCTGCAACTGCGCCACCACTTCCGCGCCCACGCCCAGCCCGGCCAGCCGTTTCAGCAACGCCGGGGTCGCATTGCCCGTCGCATCCAGCCCTACGCTCACCGGCACCAGCTTCTGCGCCACGCGCTTGTCCGCCGCCTGCGCCGCGACCGCCGCCACCTGCACCGCCAAACGACGCGGCGACGCAAACGCCGTCACCGCCGCCCCCGCCGCCACCAACCCCTGCGCCTGCAAGGAGCCAGACAACGCCGCCGCAAATGCCTCCCCCAGCTTCTTCAACGCCTTGGGCGGCAACTCTTCTACAAACAGTTCAACCAATAAATTCTTCATAGTCATTTTTTATGCCGCCTTCTTTTCCAACTGTGCCAACACTTCCGCTGCCCATGCCTTGGGGGCCATGGGGAAGCCCAGGCGGGCGCGGCTGTCGAGGTAGCTTTGTGCCACGCTGCGCGCCAGGTTGCGGATGCGGCCAATATAGGCGGCGCGTTCCGTGACGGAAATTGCACCACGAGCGTCCAGCAGGTTAAAGGTATGCGCGGCTTTCAGCACTTGCTCGTAGGCGGGCAGCGCCAGTTGGCTGTCCATCAGGTGCTTGGCCTGTTTTTCGTGGCTGCCGAACGCGCCCAGCAAAAAGTCCACATCGCTGTGCTCGAAGTTGTAGGTGGATTGCTCCACTTCATTTTGGTGATACACGTCGCCATAGCTCACGCCGTCCGTCCACACCAGGTCGTACACGCTTTCCACACCTTGTAGATACATCGCCAAGCGCTCCAGCCCGTAGGTGATTTCGCCGGTAATCGGCTTGCAGTT
>DHYQ01000109.1:10147-12908 GCA_002414205.1 Gallionellaceae bacterium UBA5126
CAGCCCAAGCCCCACGCGCCCAGCGTCGGGTTTTCCCAATCGTCCTCGACAAAACGGATGTCGTTTTGCTTCAAATCAAAACCCAACGCTTCCAGCGAGCCGAGATACAGCTCCAGAATGTTGTCCGGCGCGGGTTTCAGCACCACCTGAAACTGGTAGTAATGCTGCAAGCGGTTGGGATTTTCGCCATAACGACCATCCTTGGGACGGCGCGACGGCTGCACATAGGCCGCCTTCCAAGGCTCCGGGCCAAGTGCGCGTAAAAACGTGGCGGTGTGCGATGTCCCCGCCCCCACTTCCATATCGTAAGGTTGCAACAGCGCGCAGCCTTGTTTATCCCAATACTGTTGCAGAGTCAGAATGATTTGCTGAAAACTCAGCCCTTGGCGGAGTGTCGGCGTGACGTTGGAACCAGAAGTAAGCATGTGAATGAATTCAAGAGGCTAAAACAAAGGCGCGCATTTTACTGGTTTTTGCGGCGGGTGGGCGGAATTGGCGGCGAGGCGTTAATCCTTGTCCTTGCCAAACAGATGCTCAAAAATTTCCACGCCCAACCACACACCAAACAGGCTTTGCCAAAAACCACCACTGGATGACGCTGTACGCCGCGCCATACGCATTGCCCGGCGCTGCTCTGCGACATAATCATCCGTCCAGCGCCGTAAGGCCGCCAATAATTTCTCATCTGCTATATCGACGGTGAGCGTTATTTCCACATGACCCGTCGTTGGCAAGCCACGTTTGCGACAGGCTGCCAGCGGATCCTCCAGCGTTTCGACGATGTCATTCAGCCAGTTTTGCATTTTGGTCAGGATATGGCGCATGAGCGACAGCAATAGACGCTGGCCTTGCTTCCCCTCCGGCGGCACAATTTGACGTGAGACGTGAAGATATTGGGTCAACAATCCATCCAGAAGTCCATCCAGCCGATCAATTTCGCGCTGCATCCGCGCTCGTGTGATGTGGCGATTCATCACCACTTTGTTCAGGTTCCGGCTGACCAGTTTATCCAGTGGTGCAGTCAGGTCTGCCAACTTGTCACATTCACGCACGAAGTAAGCTCGAAAATCTGCTGTCACCTCATTTGGCAGCTCGGATCGGTGTGTATAGCGCGCATTGATGCTATTCCGCACTGGACGAATCAACTCCAAAAACATCTGAAGTTGCGGGGGAAGAATGTCGTTCATAATGCCTCCGTGAAAAACTGTTTAAAGCATCTACCCTACCCGGATCGCAAAGATTCGCCATTCTGGTCGCAGGTACGGGAACGGTTCATGCCGCCGTGGGTACATTTCGATGACGGCGCGCTCAAAACACTTATCGAGGAAACACGCGCCATGACAGACTGGCTCACTTGGCTTTATGTAATCGTCTTACTGCTCCCCGCAATCACCATTTTGCTGGCAACACGTCGCACAACGCAGGCGCTGCGAGAGCACTGGTGGATCGCCAACCTGGCAGAACTATCTTTCCTGTTTATTATTCCGGTATTTTATGGCGCGGTCTTCATGGTCGCCGTCGTATCCGGGCTGTTGTTTGAACCGTTTGAGCAAGGGTTCATCGTTGGCGGCGCTGCCGCGCTGTTGCTGGGTGAAGGCTGGTTGCTGGCGACGTTTTTTTGAGTGATGCGGCGCGGGCGGGCGCTGATATTGTGCTTGCACCCCCCCAGGCTGAAACGTCCAGACGAAACCACCCTTGCCGCAAGCATAACCCGAAACTGCAAAAAATGACCCGTCAAAAATCACCGCACCGGATAACGGTAGTAATACCAAAACGCCACCGGGTCGTATTCTCCATGCCCCCACACGCATGCGCACGCTGCGCTGATGTCCATGAAATGCTGGTCAGCGGCGTCAAGGCGGCGGCGCAAATAGTCGGGCACGGACAGATTCAACCGCTGAAAGCCATTCAGCAAGGCATGCACGGATTGGCGGTACATCACGTCATGTGTGTATTCATCCTCACAAAATCGCCCGGAGGCAAAGTAGTCAACCATCTCCGCCCAGTCGGTAATAGCCTCCTCCAACTTGGGCAAGGTTGATTCTTCAGGATTGGCAACGGGTTCTGGTTCCGGTTCAGGGGGCGAGGCCGGTTGCCAATTCGAGGGGTTCGCAGCCCAGATTTCGGCTTTGTTGAGGGAGTAAGTAGGCGGGGTCAAGCCTTGTTTGTCAGCTTCCGTTGCCAACCGCAAGCCAGGATGGTTGACGGAAATGCTGGTCTGCCCGCCCTTTTCCCAAGCAACCAGCAAGACGTCTATCGTCGAGTTAACCCGCAAAACTTCACCGCAAGTGTGGTGCATGCCGCCCAGAAACACCGTGTCGCCCACTCTAAAATCGGATTGCGTCATTTTGCCCCTCCCGTTAAGCAGGTGCGCCTGCACGCCACCTGAATCCTTCCCATCCAATTGCTCTGCTTGAAATTCAATCGTGAACTGCCTACGATAAAACGGTTGGCGAACATATTGGGGCTGCGGTTACCGATCAAATAAGCCAGCAAAAGTCATCGCCGCAGCGGTGGCTTTACTTTTTCGACACACGCACAAAAACAATGCCGCCCCTGCGTGGGCGGCATTTATCGGCTTATCTGAGGGGCGAACCAGCAGCAGCGCACTACGTCAGCCGACGCGGGATTCTAGGCAATTTACTTCCTCACTTCAAGGCAGTCTCGTCGGGTGTCAATAAGTCTCGTAGGGTGCAATAAGCGTAGCGCATTGCACCAGCATTTCCGGGAACAAGACGCACCAGCAGGATGAAATTTATTT
>DHYQ01000109.1:12954-13240 GCA_002414205.1 Gallionellaceae bacterium UBA5126
CTGCGCTTATTGCACCCTACTTTCTGCTTATCATCAACCTTGATTTCGATCATCTCTTCACCTTACACTCAAAACGTCGCAGGCAGTTGTTTCCAATGGGAATGGTTGCGGGCGCGCAAGCGTCGGTATGATCCGGTTCGAGTCCGGCGCTGTCTGCGGCACTACTTGCTGAGTTGTTCATAGCGTCGTTTGCGGAACGACGTTTTTTCACTCAACGTCTGGCAGGCTGTCTCGTAGGGTGCAATAAGCGTAGCGCATTGCACCAGCGTTTCGGGGAACAAGACAC
>DHYQ01000109.1:13394-29478 GCA_002414205.1 Gallionellaceae bacterium UBA5126
ATTCAAACAGCAGGGCGACGCGGGTTTGTTCGTTGAGTTTGCGGGTGCGGGGGCGTCCGGTTTGGCGCTGGTAGGTTTTGTCCACCAGGGTGTCCAGGGCGGTGTGGGCGGCGTGCAGGGCGGCGGGCATTTTTTCCGGGTCGTACAGGGTTGCCAGACTGGGGGCTTGCGGGGTGTTTTGTGCGGCGGCGCGGGCGTCGAGCACGGCTTGGGCGGCGGCGGCGATGTCGGCTTGCACGGGGTCATCGGCGGACAAGTCCGGCCAAGGGAAGTTGTTATAGACGATGTTGGCGGAATAGCGATAGCGGCTTTCCAGACGCCCGCAGGTATAGCGCACCCAGGCCATGTGCATGGCGCTGGTGAGAATGCCGAAGTGGTAGAGGGTGGCGTGGGGGATGACCAACGCTAAATTGCTGGCCAAAGTTTCCGGTTGGATGAAGCCGATTGGGATATAGCGCCGCCGCTCCGAAGACACGCCGGGAATGAGCAGGTAAGGGGTAAGCGGCATGTTCTCCACATGAAACCGTGCCGGGGTTTGTGCCAGTTTTTGTGTCGGTGCGCTTTTGCTTTGCAAACGAAAATGTTTGACCGCTTCGATACGTTTCCGGGCGAGCGGCAGGTTGTGCAAATCCTGTGGCGTGGCGTCGCCCAACCACAAGCACCAGCGTTGCAAGCCATTGATGAATTCTTCCGCGCCAAGCCAAGGGCGGAAAAAGCGTGCGGACGCCGGTTCTTGTGCGATGAAGGCATCGCGCTCGGCGGTGTTGAACAGATAATTGCCGTCATCAATCGGCTTGTTGCCAATGCCGCATTCCGGTACGCGGCAGAGTGGCACGCGCCGCGTGGGCAGCACGATGTCTGGTGCATCCACCAGATAAGGGTTGATTTGCCGGGCAGCTTCTTCCAGCACTTGTCCGCTGGCGTCGCTTTCGCCGTCGGGGTTGCGGTAGTCAAACAAGCGTTTCGGCTGTACTTTTTCCACCCGGTTTTTCAGGCCGAAGCCGATGATGACGCAATGCACGGCGGCTTTGCCGCTGGCATCATTGCTCCATTTGAAGGTGCGGTGGGCAAATTCGATGGCGATGTTTTGTGCCAGCAACCAGCTCCACAGCACGCCCACTTGCTCGCCTTGGGTGATGCTGTTAGTGGAAACAAAGGCCACCTTGATTTTTTCCCGTGCGGCGGTGTCCTGCGCTTCGGCCAAGGCAAACAGGTCGTCCAGTGTGGGCGCGGGGGCGGCGGGTTCGTCCAGAATGCTGGCCTGTTTGGCCTTGGAAAAAGCCACATCCTTGAATTCCTTTTTGCGCTGATTGGCCTTGGCGGCACCGGAGGCATTGAGATATTGCGCGGCCTTGATGTACCAGGCGGCGACAAAATCCAGCACGCCGCCGCCGTGTATGCCCGCCCCGGTCAACAGGGTGTCCATGCTTTTGCGCTGGGCGGCGTTAATCAGCTTGCTGCCGACAAAGGGCGGGTTGCCGAGAATGTAGTCCAGTTGGGCCGGGGGACACAGCTCCGCCCAGTCCAGATCGAGGGCGTCGCCGTTGCGGATGCTGGCGGATTGTTTCAGCGGCAGTTGCGGCAACCAGGCGGACAGGGTTTCGCCCAGCAGGACGTTCATCTGGTGATCGACCAGCCACATGGCGACCTGCGCCACCTGCGCCGGGAATTCTTCGATTTCGATGCCGCTGAACTGGGCCACGTTAACCCGCACGGTGCGGAAGGGTTCCAGCAAATGCAGGCCGCTCAAGCCTTGCGGGCCATGCGCGGCCAGGCTTTTGACGGTGTTGAAAATGTCGATTTCCAGTTGCCGCAGTTCGCGGTAAGTAATGACCAGAAAATTGCCGCAGCCGCAGGCAGGATCGAGAAAACGCAGGCGGTGTAGTTCTTTCTGAAGCTCGAACAGGGCATTGATGCTGCTTTTGGCTTGCTGGAATTTATGCTTGAGTTCGTCCAGAAACAGCGGGCCGATGAGTTTGAGAATGTTTTCTTCGCTGGTGTAGTGTGCGCCCAGTTCGCGCCGCAGGTCGTGATGGCTGTCCAGCCCTTCCTGATCCATGATGTGCTGGAACATGGAGCCAAACACCGCCGGGGAAATGCGCGCCCAATCCAGATAGCAACAGTCCAGCAGCAGGTCGCGCATCTGGCTGTCAAAGCTGGCGGTGCGGATTTTTTCGGCAAACAGGCGGCCATTGACGTAGGGAAAATCCTTGAACCAGCCGGGCGTTTTGCTTTGCCGCTCGCTGATCTCGGTGTCGAGTTCGTCAAAAAGCTGGGTCAGTACCTGACCGACATTGCTGCCGTCCTCTGCCGTGCCGCGCTCGATCAGGTCGGTGAAGCGTCCCGCTGGCTCAAACAAGCCGGTCTTATCGGCAAACATGCAGAACAACAACCGCACCAGCAGCAGTTGCAGCGGATGGCGCTTGTAGCCATCGCGGCGCAGGGCGCTGTGCAAGCGGGCCAGTTTTTGCACGGCACGGTCGTTGATGGGGTCGTTGGCCTGCACGCGGGGGCTGTCCTGCCCCAGAATAAAGGCGAAGTGCGACACTTTTTGCGGCAATTCGCGCAGGGTAAAGCGCACCTCGCGCCGCTGTTGCAAATCCTGTAGCCAAAAACGCTGGAAGTCGCATACCAGCAAGTAGCGCGGATGCTCGCCTTCTTTCAGGTTGACGCAGTAATCGGCGGCCTGGCTGGCGGCAATTTCCAGATTTTCGCCCCGGCTTTTGTGCTCGATCAGCAGCAGACCGGGCCAGAAATAGTCGGCAAAACCGGTGTGCTTGTTGAGTTTTTTGACCCGGCTCTCGAAAACGCCAACGCGGTGACTGTCCACCCCGAACACGGCGAAAAATTTGATCCAGAAGGTTTGCGCCTGCGATTTTTCATCATCGGCAGCCTTGAATTCCTGCGCAAATGCCGCTGCGCGGGTTTTGATGTCTGACCAGCTTAATGCCATGCGAGTGCTCCAAAAAAGGTTGAATCGGGCGTTTCAGCCACCTTCACGCCGCGCCCTTGTTGCTGGCTTCCTTGCGTAGGCTGACCCATTCGGCGCTGGTTTCGGTGAGGATGGCTTGATAGCGGCGGTACAACTCGTCCACGGCGGCTTCGGCCAGATTGGTCGTGTCGCCGTGCAGCAGGTAATCCAAGTCCGAGCGCAGGTTAATCAGTTGCACCTGGGTGACGGTGTAGCGAATCCACAGGCCGCGATAGTTGAAAAACAAATCCCACGAACTGAATACGGTGCCCGCCGCCGAGAAAATCAGTGCCAGATTTTGCAACTGCGTGCCGGTGGCAGGCTCGGCCTTGATGCCAATCAGAATGGTGGTCAGGGCGGCGAACACGGTAATCGCGCCTTTGAACCACATGGAGCGGATGCGGTTTTCCCGCCGCCGGGCGCGGAACTTGGCGATTTGCGCGTCCAGGGTTTGCAGCAGGTATTCCGCCTTGCTCAGGGCGACGGATTTTTCAGTGGTGTCCATGAGGAGTCTCCCGGAAGGTGCTTTAGAGGGCGGCGACCCAGCCAATTTGTCGCAGCAATGCCGCCGTTTCATACAGCGGCAGGCCCATCACGCCGGAGTAGCTACC
The DNA here is from genome assembly GCA_002414205.1 of Gallionellaceae bacterium UBA5126. Classification (GTDB taxonomy): domain Bacteria; phylum Pseudomonadota; class Gammaproteobacteria; order Burkholderiales; family Gallionellaceae; genus Gallionella. Next base: position 16,977 of record DHYQ01000109.1, read on the forward strand.
GTCCAAGCGGGTAATAAAGGCGGCGGCGCGGCCTTGGATGCCGTAGCTGCCAGCTTTGTCGCGCTGTTCGCCGCTGGCGAGGTAGGCGGCGATGGCCGCGTCGTCTAACGTGGCGAAGGTCACGCGGGAGGTGGACAGCGCCAGCAACAACTGGTCTTGATAGCCCACGGCGATGGCCGTCATCACTTGATGCTCGCGCCCGGACAGGCGGCGCAGCATGGCGGCGGCGTGCGCGTCGTCATCTGGCTTGCCGAGAATTTCACCGTCCAGAATCACGCTGGTGTCAGCAGCCAGCACCGGCGCATCCGGCAACTGGCGGGCGGCGCGCATCGCCAGCCCGGCACGGGCTTTTTCCAGACAGACGCGCTGCACATAGGCTTCCGGCGTTTCGCCGGGGTGCGGGGTTTCATCCACGCTGAAATCGGCTACGCCGGGGTGATGCAGCGACAGGACTTGATGCGCGATGCCGATTTGAGCCAGCAATTCGCACCGACGTGGGCTTTGCGAGGCGAGATAGAGGAGGCGCATGTCACTTGCCCACGCACAAAGTTTCACACGGCACGCCGTCGCCATTGGCATCCAGCCGTTTCAGGCCACATTGCGTTAGGTAAAAGCGTGCTTCGGCGCAGGAGGTCATCTGGCTGCAATAGCGTTTTTTGCCGCAAGCCTGACCGTCAGTGCTGACTTTGGGCACGCTGGGATGCGCTTTGCGCCAGTCCGAGGGCGGGATGGGGTTGGGCTTGGCCCACAGGCCGCGTTTGGCGGCTTTGGCCTCTTGTTGCAGCGCGACCATTTCCTTGTTGCTATGGTGCAAGGAGTATTCCCAGGCCATGCCGCGCCGCACTTGCTCGGCGTTCACGTCCAGAAAATCCACCATGACCTTGGCCACCATGCGCCCGTATTGATCCATGGCAACACTGGTAATGTCCAAGGCTTTGCCATTCACCAATTCGGCCAGCGAATTATGCGAGGCCATGCCGCCCGGTTGGGCCTTTTCCGGCGCGTCGATGTCGGCCAAGCGCACACTGATGGTGCGATCGCCGTGTTGCACCATGATGGTGTCGCCATCCAGCACCGCCATGGCCCGGCTGACAAAGGTTTCCGCCCCGGCAAGCTGCGCCCAGCACAACACGCCACAAAACAACAGCCTCAGAACCATATCGTCACCCCGCCCTTAATCAACGCCATGCACAACAAGGCATAGCCCGCCGCCACGATGTCATCAAACATCACCCCCAGCCCGCCCTTCCAATGCTGGTCGTAGTAGTGAATCGGCGGCGGCTTCACAATGTCGAAAAAGCGGAACAGCGTGAAGGCCAGCAGCGACCAATACCAGCCAGACGGCGTGAAGAACAGCACCAGCAACATGGCGACGATTTCATCCCACACCATCCCGCCGTGATCGGGTGCATGCAGCGCCTGGCCGGTCAATTCACAGGCCCACACCCCAATGGCGAAGAACCAGATTAGCAGCAACAAAAACAGCGCATCCGACAGACGCGGGGCCAAAAACCAATACAGCGGAAACGCCACCAGCGTGCCCCAAGTGCCGGGTGCCTTGGGTGCCAACCCGCTACCAAAGCCAAACGCCAAAAAATGCGCCGGATGGCGCAACACAAACCCCCAAGTCGGCTGCACGTGTCCTTCATCGGAAATGATCATATCCCCTCCTTTGTACGCTGCGCGCCTGACCGTTGCCGTCGCGCAATTCGCAACCACTGCCCGCCACAATGCGTCCGATGCGCGTCACTGGCACGCCCACACGGGCGGCGCGTTGCATGACCTCGGCATGGCGGTTAAGCGGCGCGGTAAAACACAATTCGTAATCGTCGCCGCCGGACAAGGCGCAGTCCAAGCCCAGCGGCGTGGACAGATGTGGACGCAGCGTGTCGGACACCGGCAGCGCGGCCAAGTCCACCTGCGCGCCCACCTGCGAGCGCTGCAAAATATGCCCCAAATCCGCCAGCAGCCCATCCGACACATCAATCGCGCTGTGCGCTACGCCGCGCAAGGCCAAGCCCAGCGCCACGCGTGGCTGCGGCTGATGCAGCGCCGGGGCGCAAGCGGCCAGCGCGTCGGGGCACAGCGTCACTTTGTCCAGATAATGCGCCAGCGCCAGCGCGGCATCGCCCACTCGCCCCGACAGCCAAATTTCATCGCCCACCTGCGCGCCATCGCGGCGCAGCGCTTGCCCGGCAGGCACTTCGCCAAAAATCGTCACGCAAAAATTCAGCGGCCCACGGGTGGTATCGCCGCCGACCAACTCCACGCCATGCTGCTGCGCCAGGGCAAAAAAACCGGCGCTAAACGCCGCCAGCCAATCTTCGTTCACCTCCGGCAAACTCAGCGCCAGCGTGGCCCAGCGCGGCGTCGCGCCCATCGCCGCCAAGTCCGACACATTCACCGCCAGCACCTTGTGCCCCAGCGCAAACGGCTCGGCATCCGGGAAAAAATGCGTGCCGCTGACTAGCATGTCACTGGACACCGCCAACATTTTTCCCGGCGACGGCTGCAACAACGCCGCATCGTCGCCCACGCCCAACTGCGCGCCGGGGGTGGCACGGGTGAAATAGCGTTGAATGAGATCGAATTCGGACATGGTAAGATTTTGACGGCATCACCCACTGGAACGGGGCGGCGGATTATAGCCGAATCGTCCTGCGGGCAAGAATTCAGCCGATCAAGCGCGGCGTTGTCAGTAACATTGCGATGGAACTACGCCGCTCAACCGATGGCGTCGCACAATTTTCTGAAAGCACAACTGGAAATCCGTGCAACTACCCCGCCAAACATGCGGGGCGAAATCGCACTTCTCCGCTATTTCCAAGCCTGCCCGGAATAGTTGCCACAAGTGGCCAATTTAACTTTGTCCTTGGTGGCATCATTGAGGACATCTAGGCAGCCATCCTGCGCGCCGTCATTTTGCAACCGGTACGGATTCGGGTTACCTGCCGCCCATGGCATCACATGAAAATCAGCCGCCGCATTGCAGTCACGCATATTGATTGAACGATCCCGCGTAACATTCAGGCATTGGCCGGTCGCAGTGTTTTTGATGTTGTAAAGCCCGGCCTGCGCGGTGCTGACCTGTTGCCACCGTTGTGCCAACGTATTGTTGCACGCCATCAACCGCACATCGCTGACTCCTACCGTTTGTAGACATTTGCCTACCGTGAAGTTATTGCTCATGGGGTTGCCGAAAAAACCAACCGCTGGTGTATTTGGCTTGTTGCCTGCAAATGGATTCGTCGGCATGGAGGCTGGCGTATTGGGCTTGTTACCTGCAAATGGATTGCCGGGCGGGATTGGTATCGGTGCCGTGGTATTGGGCTTGCTGCCTGCAAACGGGTTGTAGGGCGTGCCCGCCTGTGGAGTCGATTGTGCCGGACAACGCAACGTAACCTTACCGCCACTCCAGCCAACAGGAGAAATATCCGTCACGGAATTTAAACCGGCACCGTTACACTTCCATTGCACAGTGAAGTGTGGACTGGTTTGATCAATCACACCCAGCAGACGCTTGCGATCTATGCTGTACGTACACTCGGAGCGACCCGTGCAAACGAGCACCATTTCATTCAAAGCTGTTTGATTGAGATAACGCGGCATTTGGTCAAAATTGATGGCGGGGGGGCCGTAGTAAACAGAGGTCACTGAAATGCCCGTCGCCGTGACGACTGGGGTAGCATTTGGCTTGTTACCTGCAAATGGATTCGTCGGCATGGGGGCTGGCGTATTGGGCTTGATGCCTGCAAACGGGTTGTAAGCTGTACCCGCTGGTGGCGCAGCAGAGCCAGCACAACTCAGCGCAACGGCTTGTCCACTCGCTTCGGCAGGCAGGGATGCAGAGAAACTCCCCTTGCCATCACACGTCCACTGCACCGAAAAATCTTTTGCACAACCAAACATGGGATCGCCAATACGTTTGTTATCAATGCGATACGTGCAATTGAATTGTCCGTTACAACTCGCCACCAATTCACGCAGCGCCGCTGGATTGGTAAAACTACTCACAAAATTTCTGTTCGGCGAGCAATTCGCACCATAGTAGGCCGCAGTCACGCCAATGCCCTTGCTGGGCACAGGCGGCGTAGGATTGACGGGCAACGGCGCGGGCGGGGCAGGATTGGGTTTATAGCCCGCAAACGGATTGTAGGGCGTGCTTGGAGCCGGTGCGGTGGGATTGGGTTTGTTGCCCGCCAACGGCGTGGTTGGCTGGGCTGCAATGGCGGGTGGAGGGGGAGCCGTGTTGGGCTTGTTGCCCGGTGGATTCCCATTTGTCGGCGCGGTGTTATTGGCGTACCCGGCAAACGGGTTATAGCTGCCGGAGCCATTCCCGCTGGTGTTTGTCGGCGCGGTGTTATTGGCGTACCCGGCAAACGGGTTATAGCGGGCGGGGCCATTCCCGCTGGTGGCGGGTTGTTGCCCAACCGATGGCGCAGCACCGGGTAGTTGCACCGTCACCGTGGGTGGCGCACAACTGAAGTCGTACTTTTCCCCATTTTTCAACAACAACGAAACCTGACCAATTGGAGACCGAAACTGGACGTTAAGTTTATTGGGATTGGCTGCTATCGCTTTGTCTTCATCTGCCGTCCGGCAGACAAGGATTGCGCTCATTTGTGCAGAAGCATCACAGGGTGGCGCGGCTTCGCCAACAACCGAAGCATCCAAGACATAAGAGCAACTTTCTTGAAGCAAACACTTCGCCTTGATTTCGCTGATGACTCTATCCAGAATCGCCCGTCGTCGAGTCTGACATGAAGTGCCTGAAAAATACATTCCGTCATTAAAACCAATATCCCTAATCGTGCTAACCCATGGTTTGGGTGCGGCGGCGGGCGGTGCGGCCAGCAGGGTTTGTCCGGCTTGGGTCAGCAGCAATACGCTGGCCGAGAGTATTTTTATCCAGTTTTTCATGTTTTCCCCTCTTGAAGTTCCGTTCCGTCGGTTCTGGCCGGAATTCAATTTATTCGGTACGCATCCTTCGTCCATAGACGAAGGATGCCCTGCCCTTATTTCCAAGCCTGTCCAGAGTAATTGCCGCAGGTCGCCAATTGAACCTTGTCCTTGGTCGCATCATTCACCACATCCAGACAGCCATCTTGTGCGCCGTCATGCTGCAAACGCTTCCACCCAGCCTTGCCTGTCACATTAAAAACAGCGCCGCCTTCGTCACAATCACTGGTCTGAATGGAATTATCCCGAACCACGTACAGGCATTTGCCAGAGCCGACATTTTTGATGCGGTAGGATCCCGGATTTTCCGTCACCACTTGCAGCCAACGCTGGGCAGCAGTGTTGTTGCAAGCCAGCAGCCGGACATCGTACTCACCCACGGTCTGGAGGCATTTGCCCACGGTAAACGCATTGGTCATGGGTTTGCCGGGCAGCGCAACGGCGGGGGCCGGCGCAGCCACTTGCGCAGCATTTCCCGGCACCGGCACCAGCTTCCATTGCGCACTCCAGGCACCGTCGTGAATCGGGCCGGATTCCAGTACGCCGCGTTCAATGTGAATTCTTTGCTCCGGTTTCCATTTATTCACCAGACGATAAAAACCGCCGCCTGCATCCTGCATCGCCCATTGCGCACTCCACGCTCCGTCCTGAATCGGGCTGGACTCCAGCACGCCGCGCTCAATGTGAATTCTTTGCTCAGGCTTCCATTTGTTCACAATGCGATAGAAACCGCCGCCCGCATCCTGCAACGTCCATTGCGCGCTCCAAGCCCCGTCTTGAATAGTTCCCGCTTCCAGTCGGCCATGCTCGATGTGAATTCTTTGTTCCGGCTTCCATTTGTTAACAATCCAAAAATAATCGGCGGCATAAGCTGAGCTGCACAGCAGCGCAACGAGCATCAAACAACATTCCAGCAAGCGTTTCATCAAGATTCTCCATAATTGATGTGAAGTGGCGGGGCAGCGAGGTCAAAAGCAGTGTATTTTCTGAAAAATACAGGGCGAAATTTATAGCATATAAACCGGATGCCCCTTGCTGGTTTATCCGTATAATTTCAAAAAATAAATTCAATTGCGATACCACCTCATCCCGGCAATGGGTGAAATAACGCTGAATGAAATTGAATTCGGATAGGACAAGGGCTGCATAACAGAAAAACAAGGGGGTGAATTATGGCCCTATCCCTTGATACACACGGCATGGCGACTGGTTTAGCGCCTTTCGTCATAGAACTGTCACAATTTTTGCCTAGCATGCACAGCATCTGATCGTTCCGCCCATTCTCAGGAGTACACATGCCCCATTCCCCGCTGGACGTTGCTGCGCTGGTGATTCCGCTGCCGCCCATTCCGCCTTCATTGCCCATGAACGACGTCGCCGACTTGTTCCTGCAAAAGGAGTACGCCGGGGTTTTGTCGTTGCCGATTGTGGCCGATGGTCAGCCGGTGGGCATGATGAGCCGCTATCGTTTCATGGATGTGTACCTGAACAAACGCTTCGGCCCGGCGCTGTTTGCCCGCTATCCGGTGGAGCGTTTTATGAACACCGCGCCCATGCTGGTAGATGTGCAGCAACCACTGTCGGCGGCGGCGCAGCAAGTCAGCGCCTGTATGCAGTCACCGCTGACGGAAGATTTCATCATCACCCAGCAGGGCAAATACGTCGGCGTGGGCGTGGTGGTGGACTTGCTGAAGGCCATGGAGCGTGAATTACGCAGCAACACCCGCGAATTGAATGATGCCTACGCGCAACTGAAGTCCTCGCAACTGGCGCTGGTACAGTCGGAAAAAATGGCCTCGTTGGGGCAGATGGTGGCGGGCATCGCCCACGAAATCAACACGCCGCTGGGCTATGTGAAAAACAACGTCAGCATGGAGCACGAGCTGCTGCCGCAGGCACAAGCCATCATGGCGGATTACGAACGGGTGTTCGACGGCCTGCTGGACGGCTCGTTAAGCGAAGAGCAGTTGCTGGACAGCTTGCAAACGCTGGTCAGCCAGCGCAGCGACAATCCAGTGCAGGAAATGCTGGGGGCGATTCACGATCTAGCCGGGGATTCGCTGTATGGCTTGGGGCAAATCACCGAGCTGGTGAATGACCTGAAGAATTTTTCCCGCATGGATGCTGCGCCCACCGATACCGTCAACCTGAACGACTGCATCGACAGCGCGCTGAACATCGCCCGCAATGTGTTAAAGCACAAGCTGGCTATCGTGCGCGAATTTGGCGATTTGCCGGCCATTTCCTGCGCGCCGTCGCAGCTCAACCAAGTATTCCTCAACCTGTTTACCAATGCCGCGCAAGCCATCGACGGCGTGGGGCAACTGACCATCCGCACCTGGCCCAGCGAAGCGGGCGTGCACGTGACCGTCTCCGACAACGGCAAAGGCATCCCGGAAGAGGTCGTGCACCGCATTTTTGACCCGTTCTTCACCACCAAACCGATGGGCGAAGGCACGGGACTGGGGCTGGCGATCAGCTACCAAATCATTCAACAACATCAGGGTGACATTCACGTCACCTCGCGTTTGGGCGAAGGGACGACTTTCCACATTCGCCTGCCCATTCATCCCATAGAATCCAGGAGTTAACCATGACCAACAAACCTACCCTGCTGCTGGTAGATGACGAAGAGCGCATCCTGCGCTCGCTGCAAGTTTTGTTCAGCCGCAACTACACCGTGCGCACCACCACGGATGCTCACGTTGCGCTGCGCATCCTGCGCGAAGAGCGCGTGCACGTCATCATCAGCGACCAACGCATGCCCAATATGTCGGGCGCGGATTTGCTGACCCAAGCCTGTGAAATTTCTCCCATGACCATGCGCATCCTGCTGACCGGCTATTCCGATCTGGATGCCTCGCTGGCCTGCGTTAACGAAGGCCGGGTGTTTCGCTATCTGCTGAAACCCTGGGACAGCGAAGAGGTGAAGCGCGTGGTGGCGGAAGCGGCGATGATTGCAAACGACAGTTTTAACGCCATGGCACAGGCCGAAACCAACCAGATCACCGCCCCGGACACCCCGGTCAAGGTGTTGGTGCTGGACAACGATGAATCCACCGTGTTGGCGGTCAGCGATATTTTGCAACAGCGCGCCAAGGTGATTTGGGCGGCCAATGAACAGGACGCCGTGAATATTCTGACCAAAGAAGATATTTCGGTGGTAGTGACCGATTTGACGCTGGGCGGCAAGAACATCAGCTACCTGCTGAAAACCATGAAGCAGATCAACCCCAGTACACAAATTCTGGTGCTGACCTCCACCCGCGATTCCGGCACGCTGATCAAGCTGATTAACGAAGCGCAAATTGGTCATTACCTGCCCAAGCCGCTCAACCGCACTCTCTTGGTCAGCAATCTGGACTACCTGATTCAGAACTTTAACCTGCTGTGCATGGTGCCCTCACTGCAAAGCCGCCAGCAGGTTGCGCCAATCAGCGATGCCAAGGAACAAGCGCAATCCAACGGCTTGCTCGGCCTGCTCAACCGCATCCGGCCAAGGATTAATGCACCAGGGATTTAGAGCCTATCTCGGTAGGTTTCATGCCTTGCGTGGGTACCGGGCGCGCATGGATGCCAAGCACGCAGGCTGTTTTTGACTCGTGCTGGCTACCGTTACTAACGGGCATGTTTACAAAACAAAAAACGGGGGGACGTTTCCGTCCCCCCGTTCACTGCACTGCGGCTATGTTGCGGATTACAGGTTGTAAGCGCGTTCGCCGTGGGTGCTGGTGTCCAGCCCTTCGCGTTCGGCTTCTTCAGCGACCCGCAGACCCATGGTCATGTCGATCAGCTTGAACAGGATGAAGCTAACGATACCGGACCACAGGATGGTGGTCCCCACACCCCAGGCTTGGCTCATCAGTTGGCCGGAGATGGAGTATTCGCCCACCTTGCCAGCGGCGTAGTCAAACACACCGGTGCCGCCCAGACTAGGCGAAGCCAGCACGCCGGTTGCCAAGGCACCCAGGATACCGCCCACACCGTGCACACCGAAGACGTCCAGCGAGTCGTCGATGCCCAGCAGCTTCTTCAGGCCCGTCACACCCCACAAGCACAATACGCCAGCCACCAGACCCAGCACGATGGCACCCATCGGGCCGATGAAGCCGCAAGCAGGGGTCACCGCAACCAGACCAGCAACCGCACCGGAGGCCAGACCCAGCATGCTGGGCTTACCCTTGTGCAGCCATTCGGCCATCATCCAGGAGAACGCTGCCGCAGCGGTCGCCACCACAGTGTTGACCATCGCCAGCACAGCAGTGCCGGTAGCTTCCAGGTTAGAGCCCGCGTTGAAGCCGAACCAGCCCACCCACAACAGGGACGCGCCGATCATGGTCATGGTCAGGCTGTGCGGCGCCATGGCTTCCTTGCCGTAGCCAATACGCTTGCCCAGTACGATCGCGCCCATCAATGCAGCCATGGCGGCGTTGATATGCACCACGGTACCACCGGCGAAGTCCAGTGCACCCTTGCCGAACAAGAAGCCGGAAGGATCTGCATAAGCGGAAGGGCCGCCCCAGAACCACACCATGTGCGCCACCGGGATGTAGGAGAAGGTGAACCACAGCACGGAGAACACCAGCAGCGCGGAGAACTTGATGCGCTCGGCAAAGCCGCCGACGATCAGCGCCACGGTAATGGCGGCAAAGGTCAATTGGAACACCATGAACAGCATTTCGGGAATTACCACACCCTTGCTGAAGGTTTCGACGGTGGATTCCACAGTCATGCCGGACAGGAACAGCTTGGAGAAACCGCCGACAAAGCTGTTCAGGCCGCCGCCACCGGTAAAGGCCAGGCTGTAGCCATACGTCACCCACAGGATGGCGATGACGCAGAAGATGCTGAACACTTGCGCCAAGACGGACAGCATATTTTTAACGCGCACCAAGCCGCCGTAGAACAGGGCCAGACCGGGCAGGGTCATCAAAATCACCAGAATGGTGGAAACCAGCATCCAGGCGGTGTCACCCTTGTTGGGGACTGGGGCTGGGGCAGCCGCAGCCACCGTGCTGGCGGCATCTGCCACCGCAGACGTTGCCGCCACTGTTGCAGCACTGGCGGCTGTCGCAACGGCAGAAACGGCAGACGCCATCTCATCCGCCATTGCCAGACCAGACCAACTACCTAAAGCAGCCAAACCACCGAATAAAGCCAAAGACTTTTTCATCATGCTCTCCTTTACAGGGCTTCCGGGCCGGTTTCACCGGTACGGATACGAACCACTTGTTCAACACTGGATACAAATACCTTGCCATCGCCAATCTTGCCGGTACGCGCCGCACGCTCGATGGCTTCCAACACGGTATCCAGCATTTCATCATCCACAGCGACTTCCAGTTTGACCTTCGGCAAAAAATCCACCACATATTCCGCGCCACGATACAGCTCGGTGTGGCCCTTTTGACGCCCGAAGCCTTTGACCTCGGTGACAGTAATTCCATGCACCCCAATATCGGATAAGGCTTCACGCACCTCGTCCAACTTGAAGGGTTTGATAACGGCAGTGATCATTTTCATCATGTTTCTCCTGAATTTTGGGCAAAATTCCCCCGCAGGGGGAGCGATCCCCCTGTTGGCGACGGGTTAAATTTGCGGGGTTTAGAAGGAACGGGTCAGAGACAGGACTGCGGTGCCCTTGCTCCAAACCTGACCAGTGGTACCGGTGTAGGCAGCGGCATTGGCGTTGGTCTTGCTGTAAGCCAGACCGAACACATAACCATTCACGTCCTTGGTGACGCCCAGTTTGTAGTCGCTATAGGACGCGAAGGAGTTAGCCGTGTTGGCGACGGTATTGAAACCCTTGAAGGTTTGGCGACCCACATGCGCTTGTACCGCAAAGCCGGTATCTGCAATCGGGTAATTGGCGCTCAGGTCGATGTAGCTGGAGCCCTTGGAATTGGCATAACCGAAGGTATTACCAACGCTGTAGGAATACTTGGCGGTCAGCCACTTCCAGCCCAAGGCACCATAGATTTCGTTGGTATCCGCCTTCACCAGACCCGATGCAGCGGGGAAGGTGTAGTTGCCGGGATAGTTATAGCGCAGGAAACCCACGTCATAAGTGAAATCATCGGCAAAACTGTTCTTGAAGCCAAAGTAGGTATCCACTTCCAAGCTAGAGCTACCGGTAGCAGGGCCGCCGCCGGAAATCCAACTGATATTGGAACCCCATACACCGGCGTAAAAACCGCTGGCGTGGCTGTAGTCAAAACCACCTTGCAGGGCAGCGCCGTTGTCAGTTTGCGAAATGCCACGGTAGAGGTAATTGGAAACCAGCGCGGCGTTGGCGGTAAAGGTGTGGGGGGAAGCATCCGCCGCAGAAGCGACTGCGGGCACAGCCAAAACGGACAACAACAGGGTTTGCAGCAATTTGTTCATGGTGTTTCCTTTCAGATTAGAGATTATCAAAACGGTGCAAGTTTTCCGTGCCTATTCCTAAGCACTAAGCGTGCCACATTTTTTTTACTTTAGAAACATGACGTTAGAGGGCCGTCGCCAAATCACCCCCTGCCGACCGCACCAATTTTACGCGTGTTAACGAAGCGACGCACCGAGTCTGTGCAATTTTGCCGGATGGAATTTGCTATGATGCGCCACCATGCAGGGCGCTCTTTCCCCCCCTTTTTAATCCTCTGACAGGAGAAGCGACGATGTTGAGCAGCAAGATATTTGAGGACATGACCAACAAATTGCAGGACTTGGTCAACAGCGGCCCCGCCAAGGATATGGAGCGCAATCTGCACGCGCTACTGATGCAGGGCATTAGCAAAATGGAATTGGTCAGCCGCGAAGAATTCGAGGTGCAAAGCCAAGTACTGGCGCGCACCCGCGAGCAGTTGCAGGCACTGGAAGCCCGCGTGGCCGAGTTGGAAGCGGCGCGTCCCGCTGCGGAGTAAGCCATGAGTCTGGCGGTGGTGTATAGCCGCGCCCTGTCCGGCATGGAGGCGACCTTGGTGACGGTGGAGGTGCACCTCGCCAACGGCTTGCCGTCCTTCACGCTGGTCGGGCTGCCGGACATCGAAGTCAAGGAAAGCCGCGACCGGGTGCGCGCCGCGCTGCAAAACTGCCAGTTTGATTTCCCCGCCCGCCGCATCACGGTCAACCTTGCCCCGGCGGATTTGCCCAAGGAAAGCGGGCGCTTTGATTTGCCCATCGCGCTGGGCATTCTGGCCGCCACCGGACAGATTCCCGCCAACCGCCTGGCAGAATATGAGTATGCCGGTGAGTTGGCGCTCACCGGCGAGTTGCGCCCCATCCGTGGCGCGCTGGCCATGACCTACCGCGCCGCCAGCAGCGGGCGCGCTTTTATCCTGCCGCAAGCCAGTGCCGCCGAGGCCGCGCTGGTCAAGGATGCAGTGGTGTATCCGGCGCAAAGTTTGTTGCAGGTAGTGGCGCACCTGACCGGGCGCGAGTTGCTACAACCGTTGGCGGCACAGGCGCACAGCGTCGCGCCGCACTACCCCGACATGTGCGAGGTGAAAGGCCAGTTGCAAGCGCGCCGGGTGCTGGAAGTCGCCGCCGCTGGCGAGCACAGCGT
>DHYQ01000109.1:29624-49391 GCA_002414205.1 Gallionellaceae bacterium UBA5126
GGCAGCTTTGACGTGCGGCGCTGGAAAACCCGCCCCTATCGCGCCCCGCACCACACCGCCTCCGGCGTGGCTCTGGTCGGCGGCGGCAGCAACCCGCGTCCGGGGGAAATTTCCATGGCGCTGCACGGTGTGCTGTTTCTGGATGAACTGCCGGAGTTTGATCGCAAGGTGCTGGAAGTGCTGCGTGAGCCGCTGGAATCCGGTCACATCACCATTTCGCGCGCGGCGCGGCGGGCTGATTTCCCGGCACAGTTTCAATTGATTGCCGCCATGAACCCCTGCCCGTGCGGCTATTTTGGACATTTCAACGGCCAGTGCCGCTGCACACCGGATCAAATTGCCCGCTATCGCAGCAAAATTTCCGGCCCGCTACTGGATCGCATCGACATCCAACTCCCCGTGCCCGCCGTGCCGCAACAGGATTTGCTGAATCGCGCCGCCGGGGAGGACAGCGCCAGCATCCGCGTCCGAGTGGAAGCCGCCCGCCAGCGCATGCTGGCGCGGCAGGGCAAGGCCAATGCGCGTTTAAGTGTGAGTGAGATCGACCGCTGGTGTACGCTGGACGCGGCCACGGAAGCCTTGCTGCAACAGGCGATTACCCGCCTCAACCTGTCCGCCCGCGCCTACCACCGCGTGTTGAAACTGGCGCGCACCTTGGCCGATTTGGCGGACATGCCCAACATTGGTGCCAACCATATCGCTGAAGCAGTGCAATACCGCCGCAACGACACGGCGCGCTAGTGTTCGCTCGTCACAGCCCGCTGCGCCAGAATAAAACGACTCAGGTGGCGATCAGTCTTGGTGGTATGGTTGGCAAACCAGTCAAACATCAATAGTTGAATCTGGAAGCATAGGTAGAGTGGATCGTGCTGCCCCCCCAGAATGGCGTCCTTGAGTTTGCCAAACACCTGCACAAAACGCCGATGTTCGTGGATATGCTCACCGGTCAAGGGATAATGCAGCTCGTGCATCATGTGCTCTTCATTGCCAAAATGGGCGTGCACATAGCGTGACAAAAATTCGACCGAGGACGAGAGGCCGCTGACATCATCCTGCCGCACCAATTGCGACAGATTATTCATGCAGTCCACCAAGGCACGATGCTCCTGGTCAATTTCCGCCACACCGGTCAAAAACTCATCGCGCCAAACCAGCGTTTCCTCAATTTCACCGCAACCGGTGTGCTGCCCCGTGGCCAGATAATCATGGCAGCGCTGCAAATAAATTTGCGCCGGATAATCGTCCGGCACCGCCTGCAAACAACTTTCCAGCAATGGCTGCGCCTTTTCCACCTGCTTCAAGTGATAGTAGGCCACCGCCTCTTCAAATTTCTGCCGTGTCTGCTCCTTGCCGGTGCGTATTGCCTCTGGCTCATGGTCAAAAACCTCATACACCGACTGCGGCTGCACACGCCCCTTGACGCGGATACGATCCAGGAAACGAATGTGGTACATCGTCTCGTCCTTGAGGGCGAACAAGGTATGCTCACTAATCAATAACGGCGTGCGATACACCTTGGTGGTTTCTTCTAGCCGCGAAGCCAGATTCACCGCATCACTCAGCACCGTCCCTTCCATACGTCGGCTGCCACCCACCGTTCCCAGCATCACGATACCGGTATTCAGCCCAATGCCGATGCGAATGGGCGCATAACCGGCACGCTCACGCCCCTCGTTGTAGCGACGCAATTGTCCCAGCATATCAATCGCACTTTGCAGCCCGGCATCCGCACTATTGGGGAACAGCGCCATGATGGCATCGCCGATGTATTTGTCTACCACGCCGCCATGCTGACTGATGACCGGCTCCATTTCGCTGAGGTAGGAATTGATGAAGGAAAAAGTCTCACGGGGCGACATAGCCTCCGACAAATGCGTAAAGTCGCGGATATCCGAGAACAAGATAGTCATACGCCGCTCTATCTGCTCCCCCAAGGACAAGTCCAGAATACTTTTGGCGTGCAACAAGCTCAGCAATTGGTGCGGCACGAAACGCCCGTAGGCATTCTCGGTTGCACGCAGCAAACTGAGTGTATGACGATGTGAGGCAATTTCCTGTTCCAGCGCGGCGGTCTTGTTTTGCAATTCTTCGCGCAACCAAGGCACCGGGTCGTGATGAATCACTTTATTCATGCAATATTCTCCCTAAGCTGTCCGCTACGCCGGTGTTACTCCCGGTAGTATGTAGCGTAGACAGACCGTAATTTTTCCATAGTGTGCCATAAAAGTCTCATCCGTAACTTTCATTTGCCGCACTGATGCGTTCTCACGGATAATCCCCCGCTCATAAAGAAAGCCGCCCGTGCCGGTTCCACCGGTACGACATGCGCCAGAACAATAACTTCACTGCGAGATTCTTATGATTACCCTGCACCCATGGGTGGGTTGCGTCCTGTGCACGTCGCTGCTGTTGCTCGTGCCGCCAGTGCTGGCAGACGCGGACAACCGACTCGTCACCAATACTAGCGTACTCGATTACTGCATCGGCGATCTGCCCCAAGCCCGTCCCGCCAGCGTAACAAGCGTTGCGCACCTGCTATCCGTCAGCAAGGAAGCGCGCCCGGTATTGATTAGCACCGACAAATCTGCGGTTAAAGTCAGCACGCCGGGCAACAACGACGTCTTGACTTTTTTGTTGCGCAACGTCGGCAATGCCAGCGGCACTTTCGCCCTGAGTCGTACCAATGGCAGTATCACACCGCACCAGCACCCGCATTTTGCGCCACTCAACAGTGTGCAATACGATCCCAACAATCATCGGCACGGCGCAATTTTTCTGGAAAGTAATCAAATTCCGGGCTTTCAGCTTGGGGAAGATGTCGCCTACAGACCCGGCAGTAACGATCCGAAACTTCCCGCTGGGGGTGCAAAAATCATCTACGTTTTGAGCGACACCCCCGTGGTCACGCCCGGCGCCTATGGTGAGGTGACCCTGACTGCGACGCTGCTGGGCGCTCCCCCCATGGAGCGTAGCCACACACCAGCGGACTGGTGGGAGGAAGCTGCGCCGGTGCAAGTCACCGCGACTGGCAGTTACTTGGCCAGCAATATTGGCTTATTGACTAATCGCAGCATCGTCGCGCAAATGAGTGGGCGCGGCAAAGCACTCTCGCACGGCGCACAACTCACCTATCAGGTTTCGGTCAAGTTGCAAGGCAAGGGCAATGCCAAAAATCTCACCTTCAGCGAGCCCTTGCCGAGCTATTTGCGCTATGTCCCAAACAGTATTCGCATCAATGGCATTGCGCAGACGGATGCACGCGATAAAGACATTGCGTCGTTTATTTCCACGCCCAACAGCAACAGCATTTCTGTTTCCATGGGCAATCTGGAAGCACCAATGAGCTGGACGATCAGTTTTCGTGCCACGCTAAAATGACGACCACCGCGCCCCCAGACCGGCCTTGCGCCACATCGGTGCGCAGCGCACCATTTTGGCGCATCCATACACCCTGCAACACACCTGCCACACTGCCGCTCATTTGTTCTAGCAAGCGGCATCCCCTATACTTTGCCCCCCATCATGCACAAAGAGAGCACCATGAAAACCTACCTACTGACAGGCCTGTTACTGACGGTCTCGCCTTGGGTGCTGGCAGACATCTACAAATACGTAGATGAAAATGGCCGTGTTACTTACAGTAATCATCCGCTCAAAGGCGCGAAACGTGTCGTCGCCAGCCCCAATAGTCGGGGCATCAACTATGGCGCACCGCGTGCAGCCAGCAATCCCTCACCGGCAAATTTCCCCAAAGTAGACCGCTCTACCCAGCAAAACCGCGACCAATCACGCCAACGCATCCTGCAAAACGAACTGGAAAGTGAAGAACGACTGTTGGTGGAAGCCCGGCGCAACCTCAAAGAGGCCGAAGCCAACAAAAACGATCCCAAGCGGGACGAGAAAATCAAGAATCTGACCACCGAAATTCGCGTACACGAAAAAAATATTGAAGCCCTGAATACCGAACTATCCAAGCTGAAGTAACCGTTCTGGCATATTTCGTGCTGTAGTGGCCCACATGAGCCATTTTCCCTACATTACCCTCGAACACCTGGCGACCGCGATTGTGGTACTGGATGAACAAGTTCGCATTGCCTATCTCAACCCGGCGGCAGAGAACCTGTTTGAAGTCAGCGGCAAAAATCTATATGGACTGCCGCTACCCCAAGTGTTTTGCGAAACCGAGCCGCTGATCTGCGCCATCCAGCAGGCACTACACAACAATGCCTGCTACATCGAGCATGAACTGACGCTCGGACTGGCCGGACGTAGTCGCCAGCACCTGCGCGGCGCCGTCACGCCCATACAATTAGCCAAACGCTATTTGCTACTGGAATTCCACCCCATCGACCGCCCGCTGAAACTGGCGCGGGAAGCGCAGATGCTGGATCAAACCCAAGCCAACCGCCTGCTGCTGCGCAATCTGGCCCACGAAATCAAAAACCCGCTGGGCGGCATACGCGGTGCGGCGCAACTGCTGGAACACGAACTGGAAAAACCCGGCCTGCGTGAATACACCCAAATCATCGTGCAAGAAGCCGACCGCTTGCGTGCACTGATGGAAAAGCTACTGACGCCCTCGGCCTCTTCCCACGCCAGCACCCTCAACATACACGAAGTGCTGGAGCGGGTGCGCAGCGTGGTGCTGGCCGAAATCCCGGAGCACCTCCACATCCGCCGCGACTATGACACCAGCCTGCCCATGCTGGTTGGCGACAAGGCGCAACTGATTCAGGTCATGCTGAACATCGTGCGCAACGCCGCCCAAGCCATGCAGGGGCGCGGCACCATCATCCTGCGCACCCGGATTGCCCGGCAGATGACGCTGATGAAACGCCTGCACAAGCTGGCCGTGATGGTACAAATCATCGACGACGGCCCCGGCATTCCCGCCGAACTGCGTGACCAGATTTTTTACCCGCTGGTATCCGGGCGGGCTGACGGACACGGGCTGGGGCTAACCCTGGCCCAGGATTTCGTCAGCCAGCACCAAGGTGCCATCGAATTTGAAAGCCAACCCGGCAGAACCTGTTTTTCGGTCTATCTGCCGTTGCCATAAGTGAGAGAACCCCATGAAACCCGTCTGGATTATTGATGATGACCGCTCCATCCGCTGGGTACTGGAAAAGTCCCTGCTGCGTGAGAGCATTGAATTCGAGAGCTTCGCCAGCGCCGAAGACGCCCTGCGCCAGCTCAACCACAGCACCCCACAAGTGGTGATGAGCGACATCCGCATGCCGGGGCGCTCCGGGCTGGATTTTCTGCAAATCCTGCACCAAAGCTACCCAGAAATCCCGGTCATCATCATGACCGCCTACTCCGATCTGGAAAGTGCTGTGACCGCCTTTCAAGGCGGGGCGTTTGAATACCTGCCCAAGCCGTTCGACATCAATCAGGCCGTGGAGCTGATTCGCCGCGCCCTGGAACAAAGTCGCCGCAAGACCGAAGAAACCGAAACCGTGGCCGTGGCCGCCGACATCCTCGGCCAAGCCCCCGCCATGCAGGAGGTGTTCCGCGCCATTGGGCGGCTGTCGCACTCGCACGCCACGGTGCTGATTAACGGCGAATCCGGCGCGGGCAAGGAATTGGTGGCGCGTGCCTTGCACCGCCACAGCCCGCGCGCCAGCCAGCCGTTTATCGCCATCAACACCGCCGCCATTCCCAAGGATTTGCTGGAATCGGAATTATTCGGCCACGAGCGCGGCGCGTTTACTGGCGCGTCCGCCATGCGCCGGGGGCGCTTCGAGCAAGCCGACGGTGGCACCCTGTTTTTGGACGAAATCGGCGACATGCCCGCTGATTTGCAAACCTGCTTGCTGCGCGTGCTGTCGGACGGACATTTTTACCGCGTCGGCGGCCATCAATCGCTGAAAGCCAACGTGCGCATCATCACCGCCACCCACCAGAATCTGGAAGAGCGCGTGCGCCAGGGCCTGTTCCGCGAGGATTTGTTTCACCGCCTGAATGTGATTCGCCTGCGCCTGCCCCCGCTACGTGAGCGGCGCGAGGACATCCCGCTGCTGGCCAAGTATTTCCTGCAAAAAAGCGCGCAGGAACTAGAGGTCGAGCAAAAGCAATTCAGCGACGCCTGTCTGCAATATCTCAGTCAGCAAGACTTTCCCGGCAACGTGCGCCAACTGGAAAACCTGTGCCACTGGCTGACCGTCATGACACCCTCGCAAGTGGTAGAAGTCGCCGATCTGCCCAGCGAATGGCGCGACAAACCCGGTGCAACCGCCCAAGGCAGCGCCAACGCTGCCGGTGGCGACTGGCGCACCCTGCTGGCCGACACCGCCACCGCCGCCCTGCGCCGGGGCGACGAGCGCATCATGGACACCCTGACCGCCGAATTCGAGCGCACCCTGATTTTGCAAGCCCTGCACCACACCCACGGACGCCGCATCGAAGCCTCCACCCTGCTCGGCATCGGTCGCAACACCCTGACCCGCAAGATTCAGGAATTAAACATAGACGCCGGACAAGATGCTGCCTGACAACACATCATTGAAATGAAATAGATTATCAACATGGGATTAGGCTTTATGTAAAACTTTCTTGGTTTCCAAGTGAGAAAGCTTTGCTTTAACTGGTGCCAATCAGTGAGGAAGCATGCGGCCTTAAGGTACAATTGGACGTTGGATATTTACTTGACTTTAGGTTTGATAAATTTTGCCGAGGATAAAATAAATGACTATCTCTGATTTGAATCCATCAGAAAATCTTTCAACTTACACCCTTCCAAGCCTCCCTCTCGTGGAGAGCCGCCCGCATTTTGAGGTGGCACTTGCCCGAATTAATGAACGTAACGTTGTGTCAAACTCTGAAGAAACGGTGAAAGCAGCACCTTCTGATAGCTTTGGCTCTTGGTTTGAATGGGATTGAGCTTCCATTAAAATCATCAAGGTTGAGTAAGGGTCACTTTTGATGGTTGGCATAAAGTATGACGCTGCTATTGGCAGTGCTAACGCGGTCGAACCAATTCCATTGATTCGCCGCTTCGAGTTGCGTCAAATCTATTTGTTACTTACACGCCAATGCAATCTGAATTGTAGTCATTGCATCCGTTCGTCGTCGCCCTTCCAGCAAGAAATGATAGATACGCAGCTCGCGATGCATATCTTGCAGCAGTTGCACATTATCCGCCGAGAGGCCACGCTAATGGTCAGCGGAGGAGAGCCCTCACTGCATCCCTCATTCAAATTGATCGTAGCGGCTGGGTTGGAGAGATTTGACCGAGTCGTAGTTAATTCAAATGGGTTACGCCTAGCTCCTTTACTTGAGGCATGTGCACACCCTGCTGCGGAAATACAGATATCTGTCGATGGTGACGATATCACTCATGATCGAATAAGAGGACATGGCACGTTTGCAAAAACAATTGCGAACATCAATCAATTATCCCGTTGCGGAATTTTTGTGACTGTCGCCACCACTGTGACGAAAAGTAACATTAGCTCCTTAAAAAAATTGGATAGGATTTTGGCTGATGCACACTTCGCACGCTGGAATGTGAAGCGCGTCGTAGGGGCTGGACGCGCATCTGATACTGATGACATAAGTACGCTGGTCTGGAATCAACTGGTAGCCGAATTTCGAGCGACGACGCTAAATGCAGATCGATTACGCATATCCTTTATGTTTTCAGAAGAAGGTATTCAAGCCGCCTCCAGCAGCAATGGGCTTATCAGTGGTGATGGTTTGGAGATTGCAAATGCGAATTGTGGTACAGGCCGATCCAAGCTCTATGTAAACCCCGACGGTACCGCTTATCCATGTGCTTGCATGGAGGAGATAATCGTCGGAAACTTCTCTAGCCAATCAGCCCTCGAAATATTGCGGCTTCTTAATCAGCTAGAGGTGGAGCCTTCACCAAAAGCAGTATGTCATCGCTGCCCTGCATGGAAAGTTTGCCGGGGGGGCTGTCCCGGCGCTGCAAAACGAACAATAGTGCCCGCATTGGGGGATCCACGCTGCCCCTTGGCCACTGCGGGACGACTTGATGCTGGAGAAAGCAATGAGGCTTGATGAGTTTTTGTGCGGTGAAGATATTAGCGAGTTTTTTTGTGGGAAATGGGGAAAAGAGCCTTGCCACTTTCCTAAAGGTGTTTTTAGCCTAGAGCACCCTGAAGAACTACTGGCCTCGTTGCTCGAACTCCCGCGACTTCGCTATCCTCAAGTGCGAGTCCTCAATGGAGGAGGTGCTTTAAACCCTCTCTTCTATACAAAATCAAGTCGCTACGGACTTTCAGAGACCATCGTAAATGACAAGGTGTTAGCTTTGGCTGTGGCACCAAACACTATCAAAATTGAGAATTTGGCTAGTTTGGATCCAGTTTTTGAGCGTTGGGCAAACCTTCTGGGGCGCATGTTTTCATCGAAAATCACGCTTAACGGTTATTTTTCATTCGGCCCGAGTGATGGAATTCCTACTCATTATGACCCTCATCACATATTCGCAATCCAGTTGTATGGTGAAAAAACTTGGAGCCTTGGAGTCAATCAGTCTGAGTCTTTTCCACATGGCGCTTTGACGATGTCCAACAATTTAAAACCCGCGCCAACAGATGAGCAAGAACTCAAAGCTGGTGAAATGCTCTATGTTCCCCCAGGTCGCTTGCATTCCGTCCGCACAGCACTACAGTCAGTGCATATTGCGGCTGGAATACACACTCCGCGTTGTTTCCAGGCCATTTCCGGTTTACTCGAAAAAGCGGCTATGCTTCACCCCGAACTTCGTGGGGATATGCCGTTCATGGTTAGTTCGGAAGCGGTGCAATTTCGCACGTTATCTAATGAAGAGTTGGAGCTTGCGTTTAGCTTGATTAAGGCCGAGCAAGGTAATTCTGGCAACTTATTCCATGAGTGATATGACGTTTCTGGACTCGGCGATCCCACTCATTCAGGTGCATTTGGATGAACTGTGGCGTGCTTGCGAGCAACCACACGCATTGTATGCACGCGGAAGCGCCATTTTGCCAACTGGGCAACTTGTGTATCAGCCGTGGGATATGGACTTTGTTTTGTTTGTTTCGGCCAATGAAGCTCTTGCAGCTCACATGGGCGTAGTGACAATGACTAAGATTCGCGAGAGTGCCTCTAATTTACCGCCCCCAGATATTAGTATCGTGCGTTACAATCGCACTTCACCTGAGACTCTATACGCATTACTGCTGATCTCTGAATGTGGAAGGTTAATCTTCGGGGAAGATTGTCGACTTCCGGTGACACTTTTCCCGAAACACCACCACGCCATTGGGCAGCATGTCTTGAAGGTCTGCAAGGCCCGTTACATTTCATTTGAACAATGCTCTGATCCAGTTGAACAGCAAAAGCGTGCTCCACACTTAGCAAAGTCAGTGCTTCGGCTTGGTGGACTACTAAGACTACAAGAGGGGAGGTTCACACGAAAGCCGAAGGAGTGTGCAACTTTTCTGAATAATGTGTACCCACTAGTAGAAGAAAGTAGCACTACTTTGTTGCAAAGCCTTGAAACACCAATTGAACCGAAAGTACTGGCTAATGCCTGCCATCGGATTTTGCTCGTGTTAACGGGGAATTTATGAATGGTTAACGGAGAGCCCGAAGTCTTTGGCGGTGCGCGGTGTGCGTGGGTTGCAAGTTTGCTTGGAAAACAAACTTCGCACGTCTGGATTTTTTCAGTTTGCTCTGATGAGCGGATACCGGTAGAACTAGAACAACGCTTATGTCATATTCATGTCACGGAGCTACCTTCGCATCTCATCATTCTTGGAGACTTTCCCTCCATACCACCAGAACACAGTCCAGCATCATTAGAAACTATCAGGCTCATTGCCGAAGCCTCCCACTTTCAGGGAGTTCTTCAGGTCTGCTGGATTGATGGAGAAATAGTCAATTTTTCACTCACTTCGCCACCTCCTCTAACTTGGTATGAATTCCCTTGTGATAAGCAGCGCCGTATAGTTCACGCATGGCCAATCGTACAGCCGACTTTTGCGCTAGAGCGTGATGTCTGCGCCGACATTATTCAATTACTAGGAAGGCAGCCTGGTATACGGCTGTCCGACGATGGAACTGTCGAGTCGCTAAATCTAACTGATGGTGAGGTCTATCGCCGAAGTTTGGCAGTAGGTCTATCACAAAATAAGGAGAATCAGCTCTGGTCTCTGGTGAAGCGCCTATCTAATTTGAGGGAGTTGAGAGTCGGGTTCTCAGGGTTGCACGGCATTCCTGACTTATCAGGGCTTAGCTATCTGGAAATCTTAGACTTACGTGGTAATCCAAAATTTAAGCTGGATCAGATATCCAAGATAAGATCACTGAAAAAACTCAATGTCGCTGCTTGTGAGCTTGATGCTATTCCACTTGGAATTGAGAACCTGCCACTTTTAAAAACCTTACTGCTACACAAAAATAGAATTAAGGACATCTCAACGGTTAAATTTCCCCCATTACTAGAGCGTCTTTCACTGTATCGAAATCAAATCAGAACAGGTAATTTGGATCTCTCGAAATGTTCTGAAATAAACGAAATAAATCTTGGCGCTAACCCACTGGAGTTCATGGTTTTAAGTATTTCAGATGAAGTAATGTCATTATCGCTGAGACTTCGATATGTAAGAGATCGGGTGAGTTTGATGTGGCGTGGAAATCTCGGTACAAATCCCGCCTTAATCCACGATTTCTAGGGTAATTCCCCCGACATATCGATCGGCGGTATCACACAAAAACAGGGGTTGGCGTTAAATTACGCTACTTTTGAGCGGTGCCAATACAGAGCTTACCCCTGTCCCCCACATCCAGCACAGCGGCACGGCAGGAGATTCGGCACACAACGCAGGCGGGGTTTGCTGGTAAAATCCGCGCCTGTCGTTCAACTCTAGAAGTTCACATCATGCGCATTTCCCAGTTTTTTCTCTCCACCCTGAAAGAAGCCCCCGCCGAGGCGGAGTTGCCTAGCCACAAACTGATGGTGCGGGCGGGTTACATCAAGAAATTGTCCAGCGGGCTGTATAGCTGGATGCCGATGGGGCTGCGGGTGTTGCGCAAGGTGGAGAGCGTCGTGCGCGAGGAGATGAACCGCAGCGGGGCTGTGGAGTTGTTGATGCCCGCCGTGCAGCCCGCCGAGTTGTGGCAGGAAACCGGGCGCTGGGATGTGTTTGGCCCGCAGATGCTGAAAATTACCGACCGCCACGAAAACCTGTTTTGCTTCGGCCCCACCCATGAGGAAGTGATTACCGACATTGCGCGGCGCGAAATTCGCAGCTATCGCCAGTTGCCGATTAACTTCTACCAGATTCAAACCAAGTTCCGCGACGAGGTGCGTCCGCGTTTTGGCGTGATGCGCGCCCGCGAATTTTTAATGAAGGACGCGTATTCCTTCCACGCTGATTTCGCCAGTCTGGAGCAGACTTACCGCGTGATGCACGCCACTTACACCCGAATTTTCACCCGCCTGGGGCTGCAATTCCGCGCCGTGGCGGCGGATACCGGGGCGATTGGCGGCAGCGGCTCGCATGAATTCCATGTGCTGGCCGATTCCGGCGAAGACGCGCTGGCGTATTGCCCGACTTCCGATTACGCGGCGAATGTGGAATTGGCGGAAGCGCTGGCTCCGCGTGAAGGCCGCGCCGCCGCCACGCAAAATCTGCAAAAGGTGATTACCCCCGGTCAGAAGAGCATCGCCGAAGTGGCGGCGTTTATGCAGGTTGCGCCGGAGCAGGTGATGAAGTCGATTGCGGTGGTGGATGGCGAAGGCCAGTTCACCCTGCTGCTGCTGCGCGGCGATCACCAGTTGAACGAAATCAAGGCCGCCAAGGTGTTGGGCGAGTTCCGCTTTGCCTCTGACGACGAAATCCACCAAAACATGCGCTGCCGCGCTGGCTACATCGGCCCGGTGGGGGCGAATGTGCGCGTGCTGGCGGATCGCAGCGCCGCCGCCTTGAGCGATTTTGTCTGCGGCGCGAATGACGATGGCTTCCACTACAGCGGCGTGAACTTTGGCCGCGATGTGCATCTGGACGAAAAATCCGTGCACGACCTGCGCAATGTAGTCAGCGGCGATATGTCGCCAGACGGCTGCGGCCATCTGGAAATCTGTCGCGGCATCGAAGTCGGGCACATTTTCCAGTTGCGCACCAAATACGCCCAGGCCATGCAGGCCACTTATCTGGACGCGCAAGGCAAGTCACAAATCATCGAAATGGGCTGCTACGGCATCGGCGTGTCGCGCATCGTGGCCGCCGCCATTGAGCAAAACTTCGACGAGCGCGGCATCACCGTGCCGGCGCAAATGGCTCCCTTCCAGTTGGCGATTGCACCGATTGCCTACAAAAAGAGCGAAGCCGTGCGCGAAACTGCCGAAAAACTGTACGCCGACTGCTTGGCCGCCGGGCTGGATGTGGTGCTGGACGACCGCGACGAGCGTCCCGGCGTGATGTTTGCCGACTTGGAATTGATCGGCGTGGCGCATCGCGTGGTAATCGGCGACCGTGGCTTGAAAGAAGGCAAGGTGGAATATCAGGGCCGCCGCGACCAAGCCGCGCAAAGCGTGGCGCTGGCGGATTTGCTGGACTTTTTGAAAGCGAAACTGCAATGAAACGTTTGCTGCTGTTGACCTTGTTGGCGACAGCCCTGCCCGCCGGGGCGGGTGAGCAAGTGCGCGTGCCGCTGTCCGCCAGTGTGCGTGCCGTGCTGCAACACAGCGTGGCCGACATGCCCCTCAATCGCTCGGCCTTCGCCAGCAAAGGCGACGAAATCGCCTGGCTGAACGCCATGTCGCCGCGTCTGGAAAAACGTTTTCCCGATCGTGCCACCCGCGAGGAATTTCTGAATGCGGTGCATTACGAAGCGGTGCGTGCCGGGCTGGATCCCGAAATGGTGCTGGGGCTGATACAGGTGGAAAGCGGTTTCAAGAAATACGCCGTGTCCAGCGCCGGGGCGCGCGGTTTTATGCAGGTGATGCCGTTCTGGGTCAGCGACATCGGCGCGGTCGATCACAACCTGTTCTACCTGCGCACCAACTTGCGCTATGGCTGCACCATCCTGCGCCACTACCTCGACATCGAGCGTGGCGACCTGTTCCGCGCCTTGGGCCGCTACAACGGCAGTCTGGGCCGGGCGGAATATCCCAACATGGTGTACGGTGCCTGGCAACAATGGCGCACCGCCGCTTCCCGCACGGTCAGTCTGGCACGCCAGCCCAATAGTTAGAAACCCAACCCGTTCAAAGGAAACGCGGATTAATCCGCTCGCCCTGAGCCTGTCGAAGGGCGAATTGCGTCATGCATTGACTGGTTGATTCCTCCGTTCCTGGTTCGACAAGCTCACCACGAACGGAGCGATCCATCAGCAGCGTCTCAAGAAGCGACGTCGCGCAGCCCCGCCAACGAAAACTGCGTGATGTGTGCCGCGATTTGCTCAATGTCCTCTGCTGTGTGGTGCATGTCGGGATACACCCGCTGCAACACCGGCGCGGAATGCCGATAGTGGAAGCACTGCGCCACCACGCTCAACACACAGCGCCGCAACACCGCCTCCGGCAAGTCCGGCCCGGCAATTTCCCGCAACACCCCATGAAAAAAGTCATACAGCGGCACCACTGCTTCGGCCACGATTTGATCCAACAAGGGCGTGGGATCAGCCAGTTCACGGGCGATGATGCGGCATTGCGAGGCCGGGTGATGTTCATCCAGCAACATGCGCATCAGGCCGAGGATAAAACGCTGCAAGCGCAGGGTCGGTGCATCCGCCGGGTCGGCATTGGCCAATTGCAAATCGCGCAACTGGTTGAAACTCAACGCCGCCGCCAGCAGCTCATCCTTGCTGCCGAAGTGATAATTNNTAATTCACCGCCGCCACATTGGCCTCGGCGCGGCGGCAAATCTCCCGCACCGTTGCGCCCTGAAAACCCGATTCGGCAAACACCTCACGCGCCGCTGTCAGCAAGCGCTCCTTGATATGCGCTTGACTCATGGTTGCTGCGCTCCTGCTAACGCTTTATACAGTTGCAAATTCGCCACCAGCGCGGCGCGGCGGATTTGCAACGTAGCCTGTTCTGCGGTGTAGCTTTCGCGCTGGGCATCCAGCACTTCCAGATGACTGGCCACCCCGGCGTTAAAGCGCGCTTCTACCAGCTTCAAACGCTGCTGCTGCGCCGTTTGATTGGCCTGTTGCGCCGCCAATTGCTTGGCATAACCTTCCCGCGCCGCCAGCAAATCGGCCACTTCACGCAGCGCCAGTTGCACGGTTTTTTCGTACTCGGCCACCGCCACCACCCGCCGTGCTTCGGCCAAATCAACATTGCTGCCGCTGCGACCGGCATCAAACAACGGCAAGCTCAACATGGGCTGGAAATTCCACGCCCCGCTGCCGCCCTTGAACAAGCCGCTCAAGGTGCTGCTGGCGGTGCCAAAGCCACCGGTCAAAGTGATGCGCGGCAAAAACGCCACACGGGCGGCATTGACGCTGGCATGCGCCGCCATCAGCTTTTGCTCGGCGGCAATCACGTCCGGGCGTTGCAACAGCACCGAGGAGGGCAAGTCAGCAAAAGCGGCGGCCCGGATGTCCTGCTCAGCCAAGCCCTTGCCGGGCGGCAAGTCCTGGATTTCCGCCAGCGACTTGCCCAGCAGCACTTCCAGCGCATTGTTGGCCACGCTCAACTGACGCTGCAAATTGGCTTCCTCCGCCAGCGCGGACTGGTACGCCCCATCGGCCTGCAAATAATCCAGATCGCTGGACACCCCGACGCCACGCCGTTGCGCAATCAATTCACGCGACGTGGCGCGGCCCTGCACGGTGTCGCGGGTCAGGGCCAGCCGCTCGGCCAGTTCCACGGTGGCCAGATAGCCATTCACCACGTCGGCAATCAGCGCCAAGCGCGCCGCTTGTTGCGCCGCTGCCGTGGCTAAATAACTCGCCTTGGCGGCGTCGTTCAAACTACTGACCCGGCCCCAGAAATCCAGCTCGTAGGACAACAGGCTGAGGCCCACGTCGTAGCGATTGGCGTGGAAAGGCCGCCCGGTAAACGAGGTGCTGGCGGGCGACAGCGAGGCGGTACGGCTGCCATACAGATTCAGGTTGGGCAACACATCAGCCTGTTGAATGCCATACAGGGCGCGGGCTTCGGCCATGCGCGCCGTGGCGATGCGCAAGTCACGGTTGTTTTCCAGCGCCACCGCCAGCAGCTTTTTCAAGCGGGCATCCTGAAACTGATTTTCCCAGTCGCCCACCTGCGGCGCGGCAGCGCGGTCATTCAGCCAGGCAGCAGAAACGGGCGTTTCCGGGCGCTGGTAATCGGTGGTGCCACAGGCGGCCAGCAGGCTGACCAGCAGCAGGGTCAAAGACTTTTTCATGCTTGTTCCTCCTGATGCACCCGCGCATGACCGGGGAAAATTTTACGCACCACCACAAAGAACAGCGGTACTAAAAACACTGCCAACACGGTGGCGGCGATCATGCCGCCCATGACGCCGGTGCCAATGGCGTGGCGGCTTTGCGAGCCTGCGCCGGTGGAAATCACCAGCGGCAACACCCCGGCGATAAAGGCAATCGAAGTCATCAAAATCGGGCGGAAACGCAAACGGCAGGCTTCCAGCGTGGCCTCGCCCAGCGCCATGCCTTCATCCTGCAACTTGCGCGCAAACTCGATAATCAGAATGGCGTTTTTCGACGACAAGCCGATGATGGCAATCAGGCCGACTTTGAAATACACGTCATTCGGCAGGCCGCGCAGATACACCGCCAGCACCGCGCCGAAAATGCCCAGCGGCACCACCAGCAACACGGCAAACGGAATCGACCAGCTTTCATACAGCGCCGCCAGACAGAGGAACACCACGAACAGCGAAATGGCAAACAGCGCCGGAGCCTGGGTGCCGGACTGACGCTCTTCAAACGAGGTGCCCGACCATTCAAAGCCGAAGCCGGGCGGCAACTGCTTGGCGATTTGCTCCATGGCTGCCACCGCTTCGCCGGAGCTGCGCCCCGGAGCCGGGCCACCGGCGATTTTCATCGCGGGCAGGCCGTTGAAGCGATCCAGCTTGGGCGCGGCGGAAATCCAGCGCGGCGTCGCCAATTCCGACAAGGCCACCATCTGGCCCTTGTTGTTGCGCACGGTCAGACGCAGGATGTCTTGCGGCGTGCGGCGCAAGCTGGCATCGGCCTGCATCTGCACGCGCAAAATGCGCCCCTGACGCACAAAGTCGTTGATGTAAGCCACGCCCAGCGCGGATTGCAGGGTGTCGTTCAAATCGGTCATGGACACGCCCAGCGCTTCCGTTTTCAGGCGGTCGATGTCCAGCAACAATTGCGCGCTCGGCTCCTGACCTTCCGGGCGCACGCCCGCCAGTGCAGGATTTTTCGAGGCCAAGCCCAACACCATCTGCCGCACTTCCAGCAATTTTTCCCGCCCCATCCCACCTCTATCCTGCAAGCGGAAATCAAAGCCGCCGACGGCGGCCAATTCGGGAATCGGCGGTGGGTTGATGAAAAACACCATGGCCAGTTTGAGTTGCGAGAACAGCTTGTTGGCCTTGCGCACCATGTTGGGCGCGAAGCTGGCTTCGCCGGGGCGGTCTTTCCAGTCTTTCAGGCGCACAAAAGTCAGCGCGGCATTTTGCCCACGCCCAAAGAACGAGAAGCCCGCCACGCCAATCACATGCTCCACTTCCGGCTGCTTGAGCAGGTATTTTTCCACTTGGCCCAGCACTTCCAGCGTGCGCTCCTGGGTGGCCCCCGGCGGCAACTGGATCATGCTCATAAAGTAGCCCTGATCTTCTTCCGGCAAAAAGCTGCCCGGCAACTGCGTGAACAACCCGGCCATGGCGGCAAAAATTGCCCCATACACCAGCAGATAGCGCCCAGTTTTCTGCAACAGCTTTTGCACCCCGGCGGTATAACCGGCAGTCATGCGGGCGAAGACGCGGTTGAACCAGCCAAAAAAGCCGCTTTGCTTGTCGGCCACGGCATTGTGCTTCAGTAAGGTAGCGCACAGCGCGGGGGTTAACGTCAGCGCCATCAGCGCCGAGAAAGCCATGGTCAGCACCAGCGTGATGGCAAACTGGCGGTAAATCGCCCCGGTGGAGCCAGAGAAAAACGCCATGGGGATAAACACCGCCGACAGCACCAGCGTGATGGCGATAATCGCACCGACGATTTGCCCCATAGCTTTGCGCGTGGCGTCACGTGGCGACAGATGCTCGGTACGCATGATGCGCTCGACGTTTTCCACCACCACAATGGCGTCGTCCACCACAATGCCAATCGCCAGCACCATGGCAAATAGCGTCAGCACGTTGATGGAATAGCCAATCAGATACAGCCCGACCATGGCCCCGACCAGCGCGATGGGGATGACGATGGCCGGAATCAGCGTGGCGCGCCAGCTTTCCAGGAACAGATACATCACCAGCACCACCAGCAGCAGCGCCTCGAGCAGACTCTTCACCACTTCGGTGATGGACAGTTTGATGAACTTGGAGGTGTCGTATGGCACCACCCAGTCCACGCCCTTGGGGAAGAACGGGGCCATTTCCGCCATCTTGTTCTTCACCGCCTGCACGGTGTTGAGGGCGTTGGCATCCGGGGTCAGTCGGATGGCAATGTTGGCCGACGGCTGACCGTCGATGCGGGCCGTGCGGGTGTATTCCTGCGCGCCCAGTTCCACCCGCGCCACATCGCGCACGCGCAGTGACGAACCATCGGGGTTGGTACGCACGATGATGTTGCCGAACTCTTCCGGCGAGGACAGCCGACTACGCGTGACAATCACCGCATTCAACTGCTGGCCGGGTGCCGACGGCAATTGCCCCATTTCACCCGTCGCCAGTTGCACGTTCTGCGCCCGCACTGCACGGGCCACATCCGCCGGAGAAATGGCGTAGTTCTGCAATTTTTCCGGCAACAGCCACAAGCGCATGGAGTACTCGGTACCAAACAGCATGGCCTCGCCCACCCCGGGCACGCGGCGGATGCTGTCGATCACCGAGGCACTGGCAAAACTGCCCAGCGCCACGTCATTCATGTTTTTGTCCGGCGAAAACAGCGTGACGAACATGACGTAATTGCGCGCCGTTTTGGCCACGGTCAGCCCCAGCCGCCGCACGTCATCCGGCAAACGCGCTTCCACGCGCTTGATGCGGTTCTGGGTTTCCACCGCCGCAAGATTCAGATCGGTGCCCGCTTCAAAGGTCAGGGTAATCGTGCCGGTGCCCAGTTCCGAAGCCGACTCCATGTACAGCAGATTCTCGATACCGTTCATCTCCTGCTCCAGCAGGGCAATGGTGGTTTCCTCGATCACTTGCGCAGCCGCGCCGGGGTAATTGATGCTGACACTCAGGGCCGGTGGGGCCACCGCCGGATATTGCGCCACCGGCAACTTGTTCAGCGCCAAGCCACCTGCCAACAGGATAATCAGCGCAATCACCCAGGCGAAAATGGGGCGGTCAATAAAGAAACGGGCCAACATGGCGGCTTACCGGGCCACAGCCGCTGCGGCGGCAGAGGCGGGTGCAACGGGTGCGGCCAAGGGCACCGGTTTGACCACCGTACCGGGGCGGGCTTTTTGCAAGCCATTGACGATCAGTTGCTCCCCCCCCTTCAGCCCATCCACCACTACAAAGTCCGTACCGGCCATGGCGCTGGTCTTGATCGGTTGCGGCGTGGCCTTGCTTTCCTTGCCCACCAGCATCACAAATTGCCCCTGCGGGCCGACCTGCACGGCTTTTTGCGGCACGCGGATGCTGTTTTCTGCCACCGCTTGCGGGAAGCGGATGCGCACAAACATGCCGGGCAGCAACTCGCGCTTGGGATTGGGAAACTCGGCGCGCACCGACACCGCGCCGGTGCTGGGATCGACCGCCATATCGGTGAAGAACAACTTGCCGGGCAAGCCGTAGGTGCTGCCATCTTCCAGCAGCAATTCCACCTGCGCCGAATCCGTTCGCTTCAGCTTGCCCTGCTTGATGGCCTGTTGCAGGCGCAACAAATCCAGCCCGGACTGGGTAAAGTTGGCATAAATGGGATCCAGTTGTTCAATGGTCGCCAACAGCGTGGCATCGCCCTTGCCGACAAAGGCCCCTTCGGTGACGAGACTGCGCCCGATGTGGCCGGAAATCGCCGCCGGAACGCGGGCGTTTTCCACATCCTCTTGAGCACGGGTCAGCGCAGCTTGGGCCTGCTTGACCCGCGCCGCTGCCAGATCGTATTCCTGTTGGCTGACGGCCTTGATGCTCAATAGCGGTTGGTAACGCGACACCGTTTGCTGCGTAATCAGCAAATCGGCCTTAGCGGATTCCAGCACCGATTGATAGACCTTGGGGTTAATCAGAAACAAAGGCTGACCAGCCTTGACGTCGGTGCCTTCCTCAAACAGGCGCTTATCGACAATGCCTTCCACGCGTGCACGCACCTGGGCCGTGCGATACGCCTGCAAGCGCCCGGGCAAATCCTGCGTCAACGTGGCCGAGCCACGCCCCACCGTCACCACATCCACCTCCGGTGGCGGCATCCCGGCCCCGGGCGGGCCGCCCGCTGCTTTTTCCTTGCCCCCGCCACACGCCGCCAACACCGCGCTCAACGCCATGACCACCATCATCTTCTTCATGCCCAGCCCCATCAAAAAAACCGCCGGTCGGCGGTTTGGTCTTGAACGAACAACAAACTACACAATTCTGTTGCCGCTAGGGTAGCAAACGCTTGTTTGAAAGTAAAGGCTGACAAAATGAAACGGGATTAACGGCTGACAGCCGCCTTGAGACGCTGAGCATGGAATTCATCGACCAAGGTCTA
>DHYQ01000078.1:0-823 GCA_002414205.1 Gallionellaceae bacterium UBA5126
ACTAGGTGTTTTTTAATAATCAACATAAGTTGCCTATTTTGACGGTTTCACGTAACCTGCGCGGGCCTTTGTCTGAAGAGAAAATAAGGTATAAAGCAGACCTTCAAATCATCTGTTTTTCATCAAATCCGGAGGAGAAAATGTCACAAACCAACAATATTGACTGGGCTGGGATCGACTCAGACCCACGTTTCCAGGAGCTGCATCGCAGAAAGACCACTTTTTTGTGGACGCTGATGATCATCTCCATCATTTATTACTTTCTGCTGCCGATTGGTGCTGCTTACTATCAAGATCTGTTCAAGATCAAGGTGTGGGGCGTGGTGAATGTCGGCATCCTGTTTGCGCTGTCGGAGTTTGTGGTTGCCTGGAGTATCGCGGCCATTTACGCCAAGAAGGCCAACAAGGAATTTGATGCCATGGCTCAGGCTTTCCTGAAAGAGCATCAATAATCTTAGGAGCAAAACATGACTCAATTGTTACAAAAACTGACCATGTCAGCCCTGCTGTTGTCCAGCTCGTCCGCATTTGCGGCCGGTGGCGCGGTGGCTGACGAATTCAAGTGGATGACCTTCGCCGTGTTCGGCGCGATCATCGCTGTCACCATGGCCATTACCTACTGGGCTGCGCGTAGCACCACCAGCACCTCCGAGTTCTATGCGGCAGGTCGTTCGGTGAGTGGTATCCAGAACGGTTGGGCGATTGCCGGTGACTATCTGTCCGCTGCTTCCTTCTTGGGGATTGCCGGTCTGATCTCCCTGTACGGCTATGACGGCTTCATGTACTCCGTGGGCTGGCTGGTGGCGTACATCACCGTGTTGCT
>DHYQ01000078.1:1053-1478 GCA_002414205.1 Gallionellaceae bacterium UBA5126
GTGGGTATCCTGATGCTGGCGTATGTGGTGTTCGGCGGTATGAAGGCCACGACTTGGGTGCAAATTACCAAGGCGGTGTTGCTGGTGATCGCCTCGCTGATTCTGGTTGCGATGGTATGGTTTCCTTATGGTTTCAGCTTGCCTGATTACCTGCAAGCGGTGATTGGCGATACCGACGTGCAAAAGCAAGTGGCCAAGTTGCTGGGCGACAAGGCCAAGAACATGACCCCGGAAGAACTGGGTCAGCGTTTCTTGGAGCCAGGTCTGTTCCTGAAGAACCCGATTGACCAAATCTCTCTGGGGATGGCGTTGGTGTTGGGTACGGCGGGTATGCCACACATTCTGATGCGTTTCTTCACTGTACCAACCGCCCAAGCTGCACGTACCTCCGTACTGTGGGCCATGGGCATTATCGGTGGCTTCTA
>DHYQ01000078.1:1570-11520 GCA_002414205.1 Gallionellaceae bacterium UBA5126
ATCGACGCCGGCGGTAACATGGCGGCTCCTCTGTTGGCCCAGTTCTTGGGCGGCGGCGAAAGCTCCATGGCCGGTAACTTCATGTTGGCGTTTGTGGCAGCGGTGGCGTTTGCAACCATCGTGGCCGTGGTGGCGGGTCTGGTGTTGGCTTCTGCTTCTGCCATGGCGCATGACATCTACGTCGGTGTGATTCGCGGTGACCACGCTTCTCCTCGTGAACAAGTGGTGGCTGCCCGTGTGTCCTCCATCATCGTCGGTATCATTGCGATCATCGTGGGCATCATGGCCAAGGGGCAAAACGTCGCGCACTTGGTGGCGCTGGCCTTTGCGGTTGCGGCGTCCTCCAATCTGCCTTGCGTGTTCCTGACCCTGTACTGGAAGAAGTGCAACACCAACGGCATCGTGGCCGGTATGTTGGTTGGTTCCCTGACCGCCATCGGTCTGGTGATGCTTTCCCCTAACATGACCTATCCCAAGGCCGTGATCGCCGGTGCCAAGAAGGTGCTGGAAGGTGAAGCTGCCAAGCCTGCCAGCGAAGCGGTGCCTGCCAAGGAAGCTAAGGGCGGTTTCATGTGTGAACTGTTTGCGCTGGAAGGCTGCCAAAAGGCTGAACCTGCCAAACCTGCCATGCCTGAACAAGCGGCCAAGCCTGGTACTCGTGAAAAGCTGGTGACACTGAAGGCCAAGCTGGAAACCACGACTGATGAGGCTGAAAAGACCAAGATCAGCGAAGAAATTGGCAAGACTCAAAAAGCCAATGACAAAGCTGAAGCTGACCTGAAGAAGGTGGAAGGTCAAACTACCAGCATGATGGGTCTGGAAAAACCATTCTTCCTGTTGAAGAACCCTGGTTTGATTTCCATCCCGCTGGGCTTCCTGATGGTGATTCTGTTCTCCCTGTTCACACGTGACAAACGTTCCGAAGAACTGTGGGACGAACTGTATGTTCGCCAAAATACCGGTATCAATGCTGAAAAAGCTAACGTTCACTAAGTGATACAGGTAGTCTGACCAAGCTCCCCGGTACCCCCGGGGAGCTTTTTAACTTGTGGAGGCCGTTCATGTTTGGAATGGGTAAGTTATTTGGTCGTAAACCGCGTTTGACACAGGTGCAGCAGGCACGCTTGCATGCTTGGCAAAGTTTGCCGCCGGTGGGGTTGAAAACGGCATGGGAGGAAAGCCGTTTCGTGGTAGTGGATGTCGAAACCAGTGGCCTGAATTTGACCCGCGATCATTTGATTGCCATCGGTGCCGTGGTAATTCAGCACGGCAAGCTGGTATTGGGTGCGAGTTTTGAAACGGTGTTGCAACAGACCGCCGTCAGCAGTAAGGAGAACATCCTGATTCATGGCATCACCGCCAGTGCGCAAAGTAATGGGCAAGCGCCTGCGGATGCCTTGTTGGACTTTCTCGAATTCTTGGGCAAGTCGCCCTTGGTGGCGTTTCATGTGACGTTTGACCAAACCATGCTGGTGCGGGCCATACAGCATTATCTGGGTTTTTCCTTTAAACACGTCTGGCTGGATTTGGCGTATGTGGCGCCTGGCTTGCATCCTGCGCAGAAATTTCGTTCCTTGGACGATTGGCAGCAATTTTTTGGCTTGCAAAATCATGCCCGGCATAATGCCCTTGCGGATGCAGCACTGACGGCGCAATTGATGTTGAGGTTGATGAATGTTGCCGGTCAGCAGGGGGTGGTGAACTATGCCGGGCTGCAAAGCGTGGAAAAAAACCAGCGTTGGGTGAGTTGGCAGGGGTGACAAAAAAAGCGCCGTCAGGCGCTTTTGAATCTGGAGCGGGTGAAGGGAATCGAACCCTCGTATGCAGCTTGGGAAGCTGCCGTTCTACCATTGAACTACACCCGCGTGTTAGGATTTGCATTTTACTGTAAGTGAGCGAAATTTGAAAACCATTACTGTAAACGGCGAAGCAAAACAGCTTGCCGACGATTGCCAAGTCGCCGAATTGCTGACATTGCTGGGGCTGACCGGCAAACGCATTGCCTTGGAACGTAACGGCGACATCGTGCCCCGCAGCCAGCATGCCAGCCAAACCCTGCAAGATGGCGACAAGCTGGAAATTGTCGTTGCTGTCGGGGGCGGCTAGGAAATTTGTAGGGTGGGTAAGCGCAAGCGCATCCACCGTTTTATTCAAATGATTCAGGTGGATGCGCGCAGCTTATCCACCTTACCGATTAAGAGGACAACACTATGAACGATAACCTGATCATTGCAGGTAAAAGCTATTCTTCCCGACTGCTGGTCGGTACCGGCAAATACAAGGACTTTGCCGAAACCCAGGCCGCCGTGGAAGCCAGCGGCGCGGAAATCATCACCATCGCCATTCGCCGCAGCAATATCGGCCAAAACCCCAACGAACCCAGCTTGCTGGAGATTCTGCCGCCGTCCAAATACACCCTGCTGCCCAACACCGCCGGTTGCTACAGCGCCGAAGATGCCGTGCG
Organism: Gallionellaceae bacterium UBA5126; assembly: GCA_002414205.1. GTDB lineage: Bacteria > Pseudomonadota > Gammaproteobacteria > Burkholderiales > Gallionellaceae > Gallionella. The sequence goes on from DHYQ01000078.1 coordinate 4,035, forward strand.
CACCCTGCGCTTGGCACGCGAGTTGTTGGACGACCACCGTCTGGTGAAGCTGGAAGTGTTGGGCGACCCGCAATCGCTGTATCCCAATGTGACCGAAACCCTGTCCGCCGCCAAGACGCTGGTGGCGGAAGGCTTCGACGTGATGGTCTATACCTCCGACGACCCTATCATCGCCCAACAACTGGCCGACATCGGCTGCTGTGCCATCATGCCACTGGCCTCGCTGATTGGCTCCGGTATGGGCATTTTGAACCCGTGGAATTTGCAACTGATTATGGATCGCGTCAAAGTGCCGGTGATCGTGGATGCGGGCGTCGGCACTGCCTCGGATGCCGCGATTGCCATGGAGCTGGGCTGCCAGGGCGTGTTGATGAACACCGCCATTGCCGCCGCGCAAAACCCCGTGCTGATGGCCGAAGCCATGAAAAAGGGCGTGGAAGCCGGTCGCGCCGCCTACCTGGCCGGGCGCATGCCGAAAAAATTCTACAGCGCCAGCCCTAGTTCCCCGACCACGGGGATGATAGGCTCGGTGCGTTCCTGAGAAGCTGTTCACGCGCTTACTGCGAGGCCGTTAACGGGTTCCCGAACCTTTAGCCCGCCGCCCGGCGGGCGTTTTTCGAGTGACAACATGACTGATACCCCTGAACAACACCCCCACATCCGCAGCTTTGTGCGCCGCACCGGACGACTGTCGCCCGCGCAGCAACGCGCATGTGAGACTTTATTGCCGCAATTTGGCATTGCCTATCAACCGGCCCGGCTGGATTTAGCGGCGGCTTTTGGCCGTAGCGCGCCGAAGATTTTGGAAATTGGCTTCGGCATGGGCGACAGCACCGCCAGCATCGCCGCCGCGCATCCTGAGCAGGACTATCTGGCGCTGGAGGTGCATACCCCCGGCGTGGGCAATTTGCTCCGGCTGATTGAACAGCAGCAACTCAGCAACTTGCGCATCGTGCAGCACGACGCGGTAGAAGTGGTGCGGGACATGCTGGACGACGGCAGTTTGGACGGCATCCACATCTTCTTCCCCGACCCCTGGCACAAGGCGCGCCACAACAAACGCCGCCTAGTCCAAGGCCCGTTCGTGGCGCAACTACTGCAAAAGCTCAAAGTTGGCGGATACCTGCACGTTGCCACCGACTGGCAAGACTACGCCGAGCAAATCCTCGCCGTACTGTCCGCCGAACCGCAATTACAAAACACCAGCGACGGCTACGCCCCGCGCCCGGAATATCGCCCGCTAACCAAATTTGAAAAACGCGGCCTGAATCTGGGGCATGGGGTGTGGGATGTGATTTTTACCCGGCGTGCTTGAGGGTTGTGAGCACTTAGTGAGTCTGTTGCTTATCCTTGGGTGTAAAACTCAGCTCCACCGTTTGCCCAGTAGGTTGGCTGCCGTCGCGGTAGTAGGGGGCGGCGGGGGAAAATTCCAGTAGTTGGGCGATTTGGCGTTCGCGTTCGGATATGGCGGCGAAGCAGTCTTTGATGCCTTGCACGGTTTCCGGGGTCAGCGGGTTGGGGCGTCCGCCCAACGGTGTGACATCGCGCACGACGTTGCCCAGGGTTTGGCGCATGCTGCGCAGGAGTTGTTGTTCTTGGTACAGGGCGGCGGTGTCCATGGGGTGTGCTCCGGGTTGAAATGAGCGGCGATTGTGGCGGAAACGCTGCGGGCTGGCTACGCCCCGGATGGGGGAGGGGCCGTTCGGTACACCTGCAAAATCTAAATCACGAAACTCACGAACGGCACGAAAATTGAGCAACCAGAGTCGGCGCGTAGGCTGGCGGTGAGCTTGCGAACCCCAGCTTTTTTCGCGCCAGAAACGTAAGTAACCGCTGATGACCCCTCCGTTCGTGGTGAGCTTGTCGAACCATGAATGGAGGCGTCGATCAAGGCACTGGGCAGAGTGCCCTTCGACAAGCTCAGGGCGAACGGATTAACGCAATATCCCCTAACTTTGCTGGGGTTCGTGCCTCACCGCCAGCCTACGGCGTATGGATAGCCCGACGAATGGGTCGCATCAGGCCAAACTGGGGTAGTCGGTATAGCCTTGTGCGCCGGGGGTGTAGAAGGTGTTCATGTCCAGCTCGTTCAGCGCCGCGCCGTTTTGCCAGCGCGCCACCAAATCGGGGTTGGCGATGAAGGGGCGGCCCACGGCGATGAGGTCGGCTTTGCCGCTGGCGAGGTCTTGTTCGGCGCGGGCAGCGTCGTAGCCGCCGGACAAAATCAGCGTGCCCCGGTATAGCTCGCGGAAGGCTTGTTTGATGGCGTCCGGCACGGCGGGCGCGCCCATGGCCGAATGATCGACCAGATGCACATACACCAAACCACGGGCGTCGATTGCGCGGGCCAGGTAGTGGTAGTCCGCCGCCAGCTCGTCGTAATCGGGCATGTCGTTGAACACACCGTAGGGCGACAGGCGAATGCCGACGCGCTCCTTGCCGATGGCAGCAATCACCGCATCGGCGACTTCCAGCATGAAACGGGCGCGATTTTCAATGCCGCCGCCGTAGTCGTCCGTGCGCTGGTTGCTGTTGGGGCGGATGAATTGCTCTAGCAGATAGCCGTTGGCGGCGTGCAATTCCACGCCATCAAACCCGGCGGCGATGGCGTTTTGCGCGCCCTGGGCAAATTCGGCGATGGTGCGCGCCAAGTCCGCCGCGCTCATGGCTTCCGGCGTGGCGTTGGCCTGCATGCCGCCCGTGTCCGTCCAGATTTCCCCGGCAGCGGCGATGGCCGATGGAGCCAGTACGCGTGCCCCAGCGGGCAAATTCAGTTCATGCGCCACACGACCGCAGTGCATCATTTGGGCAAAATTTTTCCCGCCACCGGCATGAACGGCTGCCGTCACTTCCTGCCAACCGGCGACTTGCGCTGTCGAAAACAGACCGGGAATGCGTGCATAGCCCAAACCATCCGGCGACGGCGACACGCCCTCGGTAATCACCAGCCCGGCCCCGGCACGCTGGCCGTAGTACTCGGCCATCAGCGCGTTGGGCACATTGTTCAAGGCGCGGCAGCGGGTCATGGGGGCCATGACCAGATGGTTTTGCAAAGCGAGATTGCCCAGCGTGGCGGGCGCATACAGTTGGCTCATGGGAGGCTCCTGGTGAAGGGTGGATAGGGGTGGAACTATAAGGGATTTGCTGATTTATTTCTCCGTTCCTGGTGAGCTTTTCGAACCATGAATGGAGAAATAAAGCCAGCAAAGCGACGTCTAAAGCCCTTCGACAAGCTCAGGGCGAACGGATTAACTCAGCGTTTCCATAAACGAAATGACATTACGCCTGAACGATAGGCACCGCCGAACGGCGCGCTTTCTTCTCCGCCCGCGCGCGCAACTGGCCGCACGCGCCTTCAATTTCCTGCCCGGCGGAGTCGCGGATGCGGCTGTAAATCTGGCGCTGGTTCAGCCAGCGGGTCATGGCGGCGATGCGCTCCGGAGCGGGGCGGCGGTAGGGCAGGCCATCCACGGCGTTGAAGGGGATGAAATTCAGCACCGCATATTTGCCGCGCAGCAATTCGGCCAGCCGCGCCAGTTCGTCGTCGCCGTCGTTCACGCCGTCAATCAGCGTCCACTGGTACTGCGTCGGATAATGCGTGGCACGGGCATAGCGCTCGGCCAACTCCACCAATTCGGCCACGGGAATGCGTGGTGCGTTCGGCAACAAGCGGGCGCGCAGGTCGTCATCCGTGCTGTGTAGCGAAATCGCCAGTGCCGGTTTTACCGTTAATTCGCCTGCCGGGAGGACGCCGGGGGACGATGGCGCAGCGCAGTCACCCGCATCCTGCGCCAGCAAGCGCTCAAACAAGCGCCGATCGCCCACGCTGGACAGCACCAGATTCTTGTGGCCGATATTGCCCTGAATGCCCAGCAGGTGGATCGCCGCCAGCACATTGTCCAGATTGTGCGCAGGTTCACCCATGCCCATGAACACCACCTTCTCGACCGCCCGCCGCTGCCGCGCCAGCACCACCTGCGCCAGCATCTCCAGACTGCTCAACTGCCGCTGCAAACCGTCGCGCCCGCTCATGCAAAACACACAGCCCACTGCGCAACCGACCTGCGACGAAATGCACAGCCCGCCACGCGGCAACAACACGCTCTCCACCTGCTGCCCGTCGGCCAGGGTGACGAGCAAGCGCGCCACCTCGTCAGGTTCAGATTCGGCGCAGCGCGCCTCGCTTGCTCCCTCGCCCGCCACGCGGGACGGGGTGAGGGCTGCCGGGAATGCGCCCTGAATGTGCGCCAAGCCAGCCAATCGCGCCTCGATGTCCGCCAACCCCGCCCGCAACGTCGCCGGAAAATACGTCGCCGCTGGCGTGCCCTTGCGGTCATACGAGCCGACTTGCAACCAAGCGCGCAACACCCGGTCAACGTGGCCGGGTTTGGCAGCTAGGGTGTGGAGATGGTCGAGCAGGGCGGTGAGGGTCATGGCAAAAAATGGCTAGGGAAGCACTGATTGATGCCTCCGTTCGTGGTGAGTTTTTCGAACCATGAAGGGAGGCATCAATCAAAGCGTTACGCAGAGGGCCCTGCGACAAGCTCAGGGCGAACGGATTAAAGCAGTGTTTCGTTTAACATGCCCAATCTTATTAAACGTTTCGACTGCTTGCGTTTGAAGCGGGCTGGCAGCATCAAGCCTTCTTCACAAACTCCGTCTTGAGTTGCATGGCACCAATTCCGTCGATTTTGCAGTCGATGTCGTGGTCGCCATCGACCAGGCGGATGTTTTTGACTTTGGTGCCGACTTTGACCACGGCGGAGGAGCCTTTGATTTTCAAGTCCTTGATGACGGTCACACTGTCGCCGTCTTGCAGCACGTTGCCGTAGGCGTCTTTATACACGCGGGCGGTGTCGGCGGCGCTGTCGGCTTCGGCGCGCCATTCATGGCCGCATTCCGGGCAGACGAATTGCTCGCCGTCTTCGTAGGTGTAAGTGGAGCCGCATTTCGGGCAGGGGGGCAGGGTGCTCATGGTTGTCCTTTCGTGAATTATTGGGCTTGCAGCGCGACGCCGTGGAACTGAATACCGTCCCAGCCGTGCTGCATGAAGTTGCGAATGTTTTGGTGATCCGTGCCATCGGGATGTTGCAGCACGTCTTTGCGGTAATAGTCGCCGAAGCAGTGCAGGGTTTGTTGCGGGGTCAGTTGCTGCAACTGGGCAAAGGCAAAAATTTTGCACGAGCCGTTGTTCTGTCCGGCGGCGTTGTCCAGTGTGCCGTTGCGGAAAGCGGTGGGCGTGAAGGTGTAATGCGCCTCGATGGCGGCAATGGTGTCGGCAAATTGGACGGTTTCGGGCGCGGTGGTCAGGGTGTGCAGCAAAGTTTGCATGAATACTCCGGGCGTTAATCGGTGGCCAGAATTGGCGGGGCGCGATTATACGGTTTTCTGCGCTGCAAGCTGGCAGGACATGGGATTTTTGCTTGGCAGGCGGGGCAAATCGGCGATAATGTCGCCCGCTGCCTTGGGCAGATTTTTATTGGGAGTTGGCATGAGAATTTTGCACACCATGTTGCGCGTGGGCGATCTGGAACGCTCGTTGGCGTTCTACACCCAAGTGCTGGGCATGCGCTTGTTGCGGCGCAAGGACTATCCCGAAGGGCGCTTCACCTTGGCCTTTCTCGGCTATGCCGACGAAAGCGAGGCCGCCGCCATTGAATTGACCCACAACTGGGACACGTCGGAATATCAACTGGGCAACGGCTTCGGCCATATTGCCTTGGGCGTGGACGATGCCGCTGCCTTCTGCCAGCGCGTGCGCGAACTGGGCGGGCAAGTGGTGCGCGACGCCGGGCCGATGAAACATGGCACCACTGTCATCGCCTTTGTGCGCGACCCGGATGGCTATTTGATTGAACTAATCGAGAAATAACAACAGGAGAACAAGATGCGCCAGGATTTGCCGGAACTGAATCAGTCGAACCTGAACCGGGTGTTTGAACACGTGTACGACGTGGTGCACGACGGTGTGCCGTCGCACGCCAATATGCGCGACGACCGTTTGAGCGGGATGATTGCGGCGTTGCAAGCCATGCAGTATTTCAACTTCCGCTATCGTCCTAACGACATCAACCGCCTGTTCCCGCTCACCAGCCCGATTTTCGGCTACAAACGCAGCGCCGACGGCACCAGCCTGTGGCTGGCCTTGATCGTCGCCGTGCAAGAACTGTACGGCCTGACGGACGAGCAGTTGTTGCAAGAAGTGCTACCGCAAGTCACCCTCCGCAAATAAAAAATCGCCCGGCTAGACCGGGCGTTTTCGTTGCGCAATCGCTGATTGATGCGCCGTTCGTGGTGAGCTTGTTGAACCACGCGTATCCCGCCCTTCGACAAGCTCAGGGCGAACGGGGTAAATCAGCATTTCCCGATTCGGCGCGCTCAAAAAACACTTTTCCGACGCGCTGAATATGCGCCCGCAGGGCGTCATTGTCGATTTTCGCAAATGCCGACAAATCCACGGAGTAGGGCAGCAGCAACTCATCCACCTCGTCCAGAATGTCGGCGATCTCATGCGTGTTGATTTCCTTGCCATCACTGGCAAACAAGGTCAGGTCAATGTCCGAACCGGGTTTGTGGTTGCCTTTGGCACGTGAGCCATAGAGCACGGCACGTTGCACATTGGGGTGCTGCGCCAGAACCGCGTGAATGGCCGCCACCGTGCGCGCCGATAGGCCGTGATTCATGCGTTGTCGCCTTCCTGCGTCAGCAGGGTGTGCATGCGCTGGGCCAGCTTTTCAAAGGCCGGATAAAAGTGCTGCAAAATGTCCGCCACGATACTGTCGGCGGTTTCCTGATTGTAGGTATGCGAGGAAAGATTGCGCGCTTTAATCATGTCCATCCAGGCCTCGCCGTCTTCGATCAGCCCATTTTTGAACGCCGTCCGCGTGGCATCTCTGGAGCCGATGAGTCCCACGAAGCCTTTGCTTTCCAGATAATCCTTCAACACATTCCACGCTAACTCGTGGGTAAACTCGAAGCCCTGAATCAGCCCTTGCTGCTCCAGTTCGGACAGCGTGCGCTGTTCTGCCAAGGCAACGGCACGCGTCAGCGTTTGAAAGGCGCGGGAAAAACTATCGTAGCGCTGTTGCCAGCGAATATCGGCATTCATGGCGAGGGTGCTCCGGTTGGATGGCGAATACAGGGGAATGGCAAGGGCGGCAATATACCGGGAATTTTGGGTTTGACAAAGGAGGCGGGGCGGGTGGTATTGGCGGGCACCTTTTAGATGCTTCCCATTGCCATTCTCTGGGTGAAGATGCGTCACCAACTCAGTTATACTTCGCCGTCGCAATTTTCTTGGAAAATAAGCTATGACGAACATTGATGAGATTTTGGGTGCGTTACACGAGTGGGCTCCCAAACTGGCAGAAAGTTTTACTTCACTTGCCTACTTTGGAGATGATTCGTCAATTAGGTGGCTTACTGAATCGCCTCGGTCGTCAGAGTTCTGCAAACTCATCCGTGCTGATGGTCATGAAATTGCGGC
>DHYQ01000107.1:0-7473 GCA_002414205.1 Gallionellaceae bacterium UBA5126
GCTTCGTCGGCGGAGTAATCCAGCACGTCGTCAATGATCTGGAAGGCCGTGCCCAAGTGCATGCCATAGGTGGCGGCGGCTTGCTCGGCCTCCGCGCCGCTTTGTCCCAGAATGGCCCCCAGTCGCATGGCGGCCTCAAACAGCTTGGCGGTCTTGCAATGAATCACCCGCATGTAATTCGCCACCTCGACATCGGCATCGTGGCAGTTCAACAGTTGCAGCACCTCGCCCTCGGCAATCACATTGGTGGCGTCGGCCAGCGTCTGCATCACACGCATGTCGTTGACTTCCACCATCATCTGGAAGGCCCGTGAATACAGGAAATCGCCCACCAACACACTGGCGGCATTGCCAAACAAGGCACTGGCCGTGGCGCGTCCCCGGCGCAACTCCGATTCATCCACCACGTCGTCATGCAGCAGCGTCGCGGTGTGGATGAACTCCACCACCGCCGCCAGATCGTGCTGAAATTTCCCTGAATAACCAAAGGCTTGTGCCGACAATACCACCAGTGCCGGGCGCAAGCGCTTGCCGCCGCTGTTGATGATGTATTCGGCAATCTGGTTGACCAGTACCACTTCGGAATGCAAACGGGTGCGGATCACCTGATCCACGGCAGCCATGTCGGCGGAAAGTAATTGCTTGAAGTCGTTTAAAAACACATTGAATCCTGTTCTGTCAGCGTAATGCAAGTCTGTCCCGGTGGACAAACGCCCCAGCGCGGGGCGCGCATTGTCGCACAAAAACATTTAATTCCGAACGCACCAAACGGGTTATTCCGGGGCAAAAAATCCCCGTCGGCTGGCGGGCGTTGCGCCGATGTGTGCAATCCATATTGAGGGTGATGTGCGGCCGTGCGGTGCGGGCGGCGGTCTCTGGTTTGCCAGCTTGTCCAAACTGAGGTGCCGTGTTTTTTTTGCAAACATTTTACAAATGTTGCAGCAAGTCCGTTTTATATTGGATTTTGAGGTTCCACGCGGTGTATGCCGTTGTTGAGCTGTCATGTTGAAGGTATTCAGGAGAGGAATGTGAAAAAAAATACGCTGGCAACGGGGATGGAAGCGTTGCTGCGGCACGGGCTTTACACCGTCGTGTTGCCGCTTGCCCTGCTCACGGCGGCATACGTCTCGCTCTACCAAATCTCGCTGCGCGACCTGCTGGAAAAAACCTATACGCGCCAGAGTAATGCCCTGAGCGAAGCGCGCACCGTTGTGTATAACAGCCTTCAGATCCCGGAGAATGATGTGCGTTTCATGGTGGCCAATCCGGTGGTGCAGCGTTTTCTGGCCAGTGGTAGCAGTACTGACCGCGAATTCATGGCGCGCTTCCTGAAGGATTTGATGGGGACACGCCGTCATCTTTACGATCAATTGCGCTACCTAGATGAAGAGGGTATGGAAGTAGTGCGCATCAACAATGGCCCCAGTGGTGCGGTGATCGTGCCGGACTCGGCGTTGCAGAACAAGCGTAGCCGTTATTACTTCACTCGCGGGATGAGCCTCTCGCCCGGACAAATCTATATTTCGCCTTTTGATCTGAATGTCGAGCATGGTCAGGTCGAGGTGCCATACAAGCCCACCCTGAGACTGGCGATTCGTGCCATGGATGGACAAGGGCGACCTCGTGGGGTGTTGGTCATCAACTATCTGGGCCAGCGTTTACTGGATCGTCTGGGGCAGGTTAGCCGCAATGCTGAACTGGCGTTCAGACTGGCGAATCAGCAAGGTCAGTGGCTATTGGCGCCCAACGCCGCAGATGACTGGAGCTTCATGTTTCCTGAGCGCGCCCACCACAGTCTGAGCCGTGATGACAACCGCTTGTGGCAACAGTTGCAGGCCATTCAGCATGATCTTTCTCAGCGACTGGAAAGCCATGACGGCCTGTGGAGCGCGTTGGCGATTGTGCCCCAGCGCGATATTTCCCAGCAAACCTCGGTGTTTGTGACCGAGCCGGGCATGCAGTGGTATTTGTTGAGTCAGTTGTCCGCCGCCCGTCTCGACCAACAGCGCAGTGAAATTCGCAGTCGCTACTGGCCAACCTATGTCTTGCTGGCGTTGCTTTTGCTCGTTTTGGGGACACTGGTGGCGGTGTTACTGCAACGGCGACGTGATGCTTTGCAGCAGATCACGCAGCGTGAGCATGAGTTTCGGGAGCTGTTGGAAGCCGCACCGGATGCCATTGTGGTGTCGGATAGTGCGGGGCTCATTGTCATGGTGAATGCGCAGACCGAGCGCAGTTTCGGTTTGTCACGCGCCGCCTTGCTGGGGCAGCCGGTAGAAATTCTGCTGCCGGAAAGCCTGCGGACAGCGCACCAGGTCTGGCGCGACGATTACCTGACCCAGTCGGCGACTCGTGCCATGGGCGACGGACGCGTTTTGCTGGTGCGTCATCAGGATGGGCGCGAATTTCCGGTCACCATCGGCTTGAGCACTTACCAAGTCGGGGATGCGCGGCGGGTGATTGCGGTGATTCGTGATGTCAGCGATCTGCACCGCAATCTGAGCGCGCTACAGGAAGCGCAGCAGCGCCTGGCGATTGCGGCGGAGGCCGCTGAAGTCGGGATTTGGGATTTTGACGTCCATCATAATGTGCTGATCTGGGATGATTGGATGTACCGCATTTATGGGGTGGGGCGGTCAGATTTCAGTGGCGCTTATGATGCCTGGTCGAACAGTGTGCACCCCGATGATCTTGTTGCAACCAGCGTCGCGTTGCAGGCTGCGATAGCGGGGGAGACAAAGTTCAATACACACTTCCGCATCATTCGTCCCGATGGCGCCGTGCGTTGGATCAAGGCCAATGCCATCGCCTTGTATGCCAAGGACGGAGAGATTGAGCGCCTCATTGGCACGAATGTGGATGTCACGGAAGAGCACGAAGCACAGCAGCACATTCAGGCCGCGTTAGCGGAAGCCGCGACCTTCAATCGTGCCTTGAAGGTCAGCAACAAGGAGCTGGAGAGCTTTTCCTATTCCGTATCGCACGATTTGCGCGCGCCGCTACGCTCGGTCAGCGGCTTTAGTAAAATTTTGCTCAAGAGCTACGCCGACAAACTGGATGAGACAGGCCGCGACCTGTTGGAGCGCATGGTGGCGGCCAGCCAGCGCATGGGGCAGCTCATTGATGACATGCTGGTGCTATCGCGGATCAGTCGGGCCGAGGTGGTGCGCCAGGAATTTGATTTGTCAGCCTTGGTGGCGACGGCGGTGGCCCAGTTACGGGAATCCTTCCCGGAGCGGGCGGTGACGATGGTGATTGCGCCGGATTTGCGTGCCGAGGGGGATCCCAAACTGGTGCGGATTGCCCTCGATAATCTACTGGGAAATGCCTGGAAATTCACGGCCAAAACGGCCTCGGCACGGGTGGAATTTGGCTGCGAGAGGTTGGAGGGGGGCGTGGAATACTTTGTGCGTGACAATGGTGCCGGTTTTGATATGGCGTATGCGGACAAGCTGTTTGGCGCCTTCCAACGCTTGCATACGGCCACGGAGTATCCGGGCACCGGCATTGGTTTGGCGACTGTGGCCGCGTGATTCACAAACATGGCGGCATGGTGCGCGCCGAGGGTGCTGTGGGCGCGGGTGCGACTTTCTGGTTCAGTCTGACGAACTGAGAACATGAATAAACACTGGGTTTCCCTGCGCTGGTCGTTGCTGATACTGTTGAGCGGTTTGTTGGTCGCTTGGCGCGTCCTGCTCTGGCAGCAGACCGTGCAACAGGAATTCGCGCAGGCCCGCTTTCATGATTTGGCAAAAGGGGCTGCCGAGTCGCTGGTGCAGCGTATGCAGGTTTATCAGTATGGTTTGCGTGGTGCACGCGGAGCGGTGATCAGTATGGGGCCGGAGGGCCTGAGCCGGGAGGGTTTTCGGCGTTACAGTCGTAGTCGGGCGCATACGATTGAATTTACCGGCGCGCGCGGTTTTGGTTTTATTCGGCGCGTGCCGGTGGCGCAGGAGGCGGCTTTTCTGGCCGCTGCCCGGCGTGACGGCAAGCCGGATTTTGCGATCCGCCAATTGGCGGCACACAACGACGAGCGTTGGGTGATTCAGTACATCGAACCGGAGGCGAATAATCGTCAGGCCGTCGGTCTCGACATTGCCTCCGAGACCAATCGGCGTGATGCAGCCCTCCAAGCTATGCGTAGCGGCCAAGCGACGCTGACCCACCCCATCACCTTGGTGCAAGCCAGCGGCATGGTCAAGCGTGGCTTTTTGTTCATGTTGCCGGTGTATCGTGGCAGTGAGTTGCCTGCGACAGCGGCTGCCTGTGACCAGATGACCTATGGGCTGGTGTATGCGCCGTTGGTGATTGACGAAGTGCTGGCGAATTTCGATCAGCGTCAAGAATCGTTCAGCCTCACATTGTTTGACCAGGCGCAAGATGGCACGCTCGAAAATTTCTATCGCTCCACCCAGCAAGCGCATGCCACTGCTGGCGTGCACGAGCGCATTCCACTGGAACTCAACGGTCGGCACTGGTTGGCTGAATTTCAGGCCAGCCAGCATTTCATGGACAACTTGAACCTGACACCACCCAGCCAGTATGCCGTCGAAATCGCCTTGTTGAGTCTGCTACTGGCGGGGCTGCTGTATGGGCGGTTGCTGATTTTGGCGCGCAAGCGTGACACCTTGCAGCAGCAGGCGCGCTTGGCGGCGATTGTGGCCGGTGCCAATGATGCCATTATCGGGATGACCCTGACAGCACGTATCACGGACTGGAATCCGGCGGCGGAAGCGATTTTTGGCTATCCAGCCAACATGGCGATTGGGCATTTCGCACTGGAACTGATCGTGCCGGAACGGCTCAAGGACGAGGAGCCACAGTGGCTGGCGCGTATGCTGGCCGGTGAAGTCGTCCATGGGATGGTCACGCGCCGCCGCCGTGCGGATGGCAGCGAGTTGGATGTGTCCGTGACTATTACCCCGATTCGGGATGCCAATGGCACGATTACCGGCGTTGCCAAGACGGTACGCGACATCAGCGCGGATGTGGCGGCGCACCAGCGCATTCTGGAGCTCAACAATGCACTGGAGCATCAGGTGGCGCAACGCACGGCACATTTGCAATCCGCGCTACAGGAGTTGGCGGATTTTTCTTATATGGCCTCGCATGATCTGCGCACGCCGTTGCGTGCGCTGGATGGTTTCAGCAACCTGCTGCTGCGCGTGGAGACTCTGTCTGCCGATACCCGTGCCGACTATTTGCAACGTATCCGTGCGGCGGCGCAGCAAATGGGGCGGATTATTGACGACATGGTGGCGCTCACCCGGATTGTCCGCATGGACAGTCGGCCCGAAGTGGTGGATCTGGCGGTGCTGGCACAAGCAGAAATTGCCCGACTAAAGGCGCTCGAACCGCAGCGCGAAGTTGTTTGCGTCATTCAGCCCACACTGTCGGTGCTGGCAGATCCTGAGATGATGCGGCTACTGCTGGCGCAGTTGCTGGACAATGCCTGGAAATTCAGCCGGGAAATGCCGGATGCCCGCATCGAATTGATGAGCCATGGGGGCGATGATGGCTGGGTTGAGTGTTGCGTGCGCGACAATGGTATTGGCTTTGATATGGCGCATGCCGGACGTCTGTTTATGCCTTTCCAGCGCTTGCATCACGGTGACAATCAGAGCGGTACCGGCATGGGCCTGGCGGTCGCCCAACGTATTGTGCGCAAGCATGGCGGGGATATGCGTGCCGAGGCGATGCCCGGTGTCGGTGCCGCCTTCTTTTTTACCCTGCCTGTTCCAAGGAGTGTGTCATGAACAAGAAAATCATTCTGTTGGCCGAAGATAACCCGGACGACGCCCTACTGACCCTGCATGCGCTCAAGGAAGCCAAGGTCAGCAATAAAATCATTCACGTTGAGGATGGCGTGGCGACACTGGATTATCTGTTTGCACGTGGACAATATGCCGGGCGCGATCCAGCAGAGCTGCCGACCTTGTTGTTGCTGGATCTGAATATGCCCAAAATCAGCGGGCTGGAAGTGCTGCGCCAGGTACGCGCCCATCCCCTGACCCGGCGTTTGTTGGTCGTGATTCTGACGACTTCCACGGAGGAGCAGGATCTGTTGGCAAGTTATGATCTGGGCGTGAACAGCTATGTGCGCAAACCGGTGGATTTTGATGAATTTACCCAAGCCGCGCGCCACTTGGGCATGTACTGGTTGCTGCTGAATGAGCAGCCACACTTACCTGAAGGCAGCGACACATGATGGCACCCATCACGCTCAAACTATTGCTGGTTGAAGATTCTGAAGACGATGCCCTGATGCTGGAACACGCGTTGCGTGACGCGGGTTTTCAACTGGAGATGCGGCGCATCCAGAGCGAGCCGGAGATGCACGATGCGCTGGCGACGACGGATTGGCAGGTGGTGATTTCGGACTTCCGCTTGCCGGGATTCAATGGCCTTCGTGCCTTGGAAATGGTGCGTGCCTGGAGCTGCGAAATTCCGTTCTTCTTTATTTCGGGCACCGTCGGCGATGAAATTGGCATCCAGGCAATGGAGAAGGGCGCCAATGACTATCTGCTCAAAGATAATCTTGCCCGGCTTGGCCCGGCGCTCAAGCGAGAGCTGGAAGAAGCGGACAAGCGCCGACGCGGGCGTTTTACAGCAGCGCAATATGCCGCCATCCTGGATACCACGACGCATGCCATTGTCAGCCTTGACGAAGCGCAGCGCATCATTCTGTTCAATCAGGGGGCCGAAAAAGTATTCGGCTACACAGCGTCAGAAGTGCTGGGGCATACGCTGGCGCCTTTGCTGCCGGACGGCATGGAAAAAAGTCATCATGCCCATGTTGAAGCATTTGCCATGGCGTCTTCAGAGGAAAATCGGCGAGAGGGCGATGTGCGCCTGATGCGGGCCCGTCACAAAAGTGGTCGCCTGTTTGAGGTAGAAGTGAGTCTTTCACGCACCAATGTGGATGGTCGTCGCACCTTTACCGCCATTTTGCGCGATGTCTCGGCGCAGGTGGCTGCCGAGCGCGCTTTGCGCGAATCGGAAATGCGCTTCCGCCTCATGACCCGCAATATCAAGGATTACGCCATCATCATGCTGACGCCAGAAGGCAAGTTGGCAAGCTGGAATATCGGTGCGCAACAACTGCTAGGCTACCAGGAGGAAGAAATTCTGGGGCAATCGGTGGAGGTGTTTTATTTACCTGCCAGCCGGAAAATCGGCGCCGCCAGTCAACTGTTGCAACGTGCGCGTTCGCAGGGGCGGGCCGAGGACGAAGGTTGGCGGGTGCGCAAGGATGGGTCGTTTTTTTATGCTGAAGTTGTGCTATCGGCGATATACAACGATACGGGGGCGTTGATTGGTTTTGCTGAGGTCAAGCATGACATCAGTGAACGCAAGGCGTTGGCGGATAAGTTGCGGCTGCATAACGAAGAGCTAGAGGTGCGTGTGCAGAAGCGCACGCATGAGCTGGCACAAGCCAAGGAAATGGCCGAGCATCTGGCGCAGGCTAAAAGC
>DHYQ01000107.1:7585-15235 GCA_002414205.1 Gallionellaceae bacterium UBA5126
TTGCCCGGCGAGGCCGCCGAGATGATCAGAAAAATCCGTAGTTCGGGGGAATCTCTATTGGGATTGCTGAACGATATTCTGGATTATTCCAAAATCGAGGCAGGCAAAATCGAGCTGGAGCGTAGCCCCTTCTATCTGGGGGATGTGCTGGATAATCTGGCTACCATCATGACTGCTGCGGCGGTTGGTAAAGGGCTGGAGCTGGCCATCGTCCCACCGCCGCAACGCGCATGTTATCTGCTAGGAGATGCGTTACGTCTGGGGCAGATTTTGATTAACCTCACCAGCAATGCCATCAAATTCACCCGTCGTGGCGCGGTGAAAGTCAAGATGAGCATCCTGGAGGAGGCGTCTCACAGCGTCACGCTGTGCTTTTGTGTCTCGGATACCGGTATTGGCATGGATGCCATGACCCAGCAGAAATTGTTTCAGCCGTTCATGCAGGCCGATGCTTCGACGACGCGGCGATTTGGCGGAACCGGCTTGGGGTTGGTCATTAGTCGTCGTTTGGTGGAACTGATGGGCGGCGAGTTGCAGGTGGAAAGTGAGCCGGGTAAAGGCAGTGTTTTTTCATTTTTCATCCCGCTGGGCAAGCAGGAAACAGCGGCTGACTGTATGCATGAAATGCAGGATATTCAGGTATTGGTTGCTGATGACAATATGATTAGCCTGGAAGCAATCGGCGCTACCTTGCGCGCCATTGGCTGGACGCCGCAGTTGTTCGATGGGGGCAACGCGCTGGTGCAGCACCTGCTGGCGACGCCCGGCCTGCAATCGCCCAATACCGTGCTTTTGCTGGATTGGCAAATGCCGGATCTCGACGGTGTCGAGGTGGTGCATCGCCTCAAGACCGCATTGCCTGCGCATAAATGGCCGATTGTCATCTTGCTCACTGCCCAAGGCGTAGGTAACTTGCAACATCTGTCGGCGAGTCTGGTGGATGCCAGTTTGGCCAAACCGCTGGGGCCTTCCATGTTGTACAACGCCATCCTGTATGCTCGCCAGCGTCATTTTGGCGGGATACGTCATGCCGCTTCTGCCGATCAGAAAAAACGCCTGGAGGGTGTGCACATGCTGGTCGTGGATGACAGTGAAATCAATCTTGAGGTGGCGCGGCGTATTTTCAGCGATGAGGGTGCCATCATCAGCACCGCAGCGGATGGGCAGCAGGCACTGGACTGGTTGGTAGAACACCCGGCGGAAGCGGATCTGGTGCTGATGGATGTGCATATGCCTTTGATGGATGGGCTGGAAGCGACCCGCCGCATTCGCAATACACTTGGCCTGAAAACGCTGCCGATCCTGGCGCTCACGGCGGGTGCGCTGCGGGAACAGCAGGAAAAAGCGCAACTGGCGGGGATGAATGGTTTCATCAGCAAACCGTTTGTGGTTGAGACCGCCATTGAGTTGATTTTGGCGCAGGTGCCACTGGCGCGTGTCGGGCGCCGGGCCGTGACGACGATCGAGACCAGTCCGTCGCCAGCGACCTTGCCGGTGTTGCCTCAACTGCTGAATGTGGCGGTGGGTGAGGCCATTTTTCGCAAGCGCGACGCGTATGGGTTGTATCTGAATAAGTTCATGCAACAGTTTCAGGGTGCGCTGGATGATTTGAGCCAGTACGACGCCAAGTCGCTGGAAACGCTGGTGCACAAGATGCGCGGCGCAGCCGGTAATTTGGGTTTGGAGCAGGTGGCTGTGACCGCCGCGCGGATTGAGAGCAGTCTGCGCAACGGTCAGGATGTGCAGGATGCCCTGCCAGAATTACGGCAACACATGCAGCAAACGGTTCAGGCCATTGCCGCCTATGTGGCGAACATCCCGGCGCCAGCCAATCCGCCAGCGGAGGTTGCTGTGCGCACGCTGGATCATGAAATCGTGACGCCTTTGTTGCGTCGGCTATTGGCCGGTTTGCGTGAGTACAGCCCAAATCAGGCCGAACCGGCTTTGGCCGAATTGCGGCATTACCTGCCGTCGGCGCAATTGGCCGAACTGAGCGCAGCGCTGGAAGACTTTGATTTTGT
Organism: Gallionellaceae bacterium UBA5126; assembly: GCA_002414205.1. Classification (GTDB taxonomy): domain Bacteria; phylum Pseudomonadota; class Gammaproteobacteria; order Burkholderiales; family Gallionellaceae; genus Gallionella. The sequence goes on from DHYQ01000107.1 coordinate 9,607, forward strand.
CGGGGCGGAAAGCGCGCTGGTCAAATTGGCCGAGGGACTGCAAATAAACACACGCAAGATAATTGAACTGGGAAAAGCGCGATAAATACGGGACTAGCCGAAATGAAGCGCGACAACGCGGGATGGATTTGCAAATCATTTGCACATAGCGCAATCACAACGCGCCACGCAAATACTCATTGACGATGCTCATAATCTTACTGGCATCCTGATCAGAAACACCCAAAAACGGACGCGCCGGAATATCACCCCACGGAATCGGATGATTGCGCTTATCCCGCCCAAACGCACCTTGCTCGGCACCAAACTGCTGCGTCGCCGCGTACTCCATCGTTGATCCAACCAACAACGCATCAGCATCCACCCGCCAATGAATTTGCTGCGACAAATTACCCGTCTCACCAATCAGCGGACGCTTACCCATCACCTTGCCCGCACCTTTGGAATTGATGCGCCCGTCCTTGCGATGCAAAGATTTTGCACTCCCCAAATCCCGCAAATACGTCGCCTGACTATTCGGTGCCCATCGGCTCCCATCCGGTGCCGTACTGGTCTGGAAGCGTGCCTTAGTCGAAGTCACCAAAGCCTCGCCAATCGCCTTCAACGCCGGACGCGGATTCGCCGCCGCCTTGGCCAGCCGCTCCATGGCCGCAATCACCTGCTTGTCATCAACGTCGATTTTAATCATTTTGGCGACTCGTTCTCAGATAAAAACCTTGGGTGTACCGTCATCATGGTGCGTCATCGGGGGCATAAACTCTTCTGGGTTAATGGGAACGTTTTCTTTCAGCGCTTTTACTATCCGAGTGTTGTAAGCATCATCTGACAGATGCCGCATGTATAACTGAGGTGGGACATCACCAAATGCTTCATAGTACTTGCGCCAATTAGAATGCCGTATATTCATCTTAATGTCTCAATGCCTCCAAGAATGCTTGATTGCTTCGCGGAACAAACCGCTCCAGCATGCAAATTTACCTGGAGTCTTGAGATACGTGATAACCGGCGCTTGCGCGTGGGCGAAAAAGTCGGCCAGTTGTGGTGTTTACGATGCGTGTTGTCACCGCAGTGCAGCGCGGCTGTCACCACGCTGCGTTGAGGGCATTGTGCTCAGGATAGGTGTAGGGTCGGCCCCTGATCCTTCAAGTGATGTACGCTGACTTGTTGCGTTACCGTACTGATTGGTAGTACCACCAGCAGGTCGTAGCCGCCTTGTGGTGCGGGGGCGGCGTTGACGACGTGACCACTGGCTTGGCCGGGCAGGGCTGCACTGTGCAGCTCGTCACCCGGTTGGGCAGCGCAGTCCAAGTGGGCGCGGTACATGCGGCGCTTGGCTTGGCCTAAGTACTGCATGCGGGCGACGATTTCTTGGCCGGGGTAGCAGCCTTTTTTGAAGTTGATGCCGCCAATTTGCTCGAAGTTGACCATTTGCGGCACAAAGGCTTCCTGGGTTGCCGGCAGAATCACCGGGATGCCAGCCTGAATGGTGAGCCAGTCCCAACCTGCGGTACCCATCGCGCGGTGCGGCAGCGCTTGCCATACGTCGGCAGCCTGCTCGGCACGCACGGCCAGTTGCCAGCGTTGTGGCGAGCAGCGCAACAGGCGCACGTCGGGCTTGTTCAGCATGCCCAAGTCGCTATCCGGCAACTGGCCATAACGGGCGGCCAGCACCTCCTCGCCCCCCGATACGCCGATCAACAACCATTCCGTGCTGGCATCGCTGATTTTGACCTTGCTGCGCAGGATGTACATGCTCAACTTTTTACGTAAGGTTTCCGCCAGACTGCGCGGCAGTTGCAGCAAATAATCCTCGCCGTCGCGCCAGATCAGCAGACTGGCCAGCATACGCCCCTTGGGCGTGTTGAAGCTGGACAGTTGTGCCCGGCTGGCGCTGACTTCGCGGATGTCATTGCTGAACAGGTTTTGCAAAAAGCCTTCGGCATCTGCGCCGCTGACGCGCAGCAGGGCAAAGTGCGTCAGCGGACATTTCACCGCATCGTGTAGCGCGGTGAGGTCTTCATCGGCAAAACGCAGTGCGCCATCCGCGTCGAGGTGTGCGTCTTGCGCCGCCAGAAAATTGAGCCAGTCAGTGTGCATGGGAATGACCCTCATAGTGAACTAATTGGGTCGGGTTTGTACCGGCCAGCCTGCGCTTTGTCAAGGTTGAAATTACTTCATTGCTTCGCTCAGATGCGGGGCCATCAGCTTGACCAGTTGCGGTTGCAAGTCGGCATTGCCGGCACAGATGTGGCCAGTTTCCAGTTGCCGTTGCTTGCCTGCCAAATCGCTGACGATGCCGCCCGCTTCCACGATCAGCAGACAGCCTGCGGCGATGTCCCAGGTCTGCAAGCCAGTTTCAAAGAAACCGTCGTAGCGTCCGGCAGCGACCCAGGCCAAATCCAGTGAGGCAGCACCGGGGCGACGCAGCCCGGCAGTGGTTTGCATCAGCTCTTCAAAAATGCCCATGTAGGTTTGTTTGTGGCGGAAGTGGCTGTAGGGGAAGCCAGTGCCAATCAGGCTGTCGGTCAGTTGCTTGCGGCCACTGACGCGGATGCGGCGGTCGTTCAGGAACGCGCCGCGACCGCGCGAAGCGGTGAATAGCTCGTTTTTGGCTGGGTCATACACCACGGCTTGGGTCAGCACGCCTTTGTGTTGCAGGGCGATGGAGACGGCAAATTGCGGGATGCCGTGCAAGAAATTGGTGGTGCCATCCAGCGGGTCGATAATCCAGACAAATTCCGAATCGCCTTGTGCGCCGCTCTCTTCTGCTAGAATCGCGTGGCTGGGGTAAGCCTCCAGCAAAGTTTCGATAATCATTTTCTCGGCAGTTCTATCTACCTCACTGACGAAATCGGCGTGGGATTTTTTGGTGACGGTCAGTTGATCGATTTTGTCGCCAGCGCGATGAATGAAGTTTCCGGCGCGACGAGCGGCCTTCACCGCTGTAGTGAGCATGGGGTGCATATTGGGTTGCATAGAACGACCTTTTTAATGAGCTGAGAATTTGGCGCGCATTTTAATGGGATTTGGCTTTTGAACAAACAGAATATGATGGATAGGGTGCGAGTCGTGCTCAGTCACACCTCGCATCCGGGCAATATCGGCGCAGCGGCACGGGCCATGAAGACCATGGGGCTGCGCAATCTCTACCTGATTAACCCCAAACATTTTCCCGATCCGCAGGCCAACAGTCTGGCAGCAGGGGCCGATGACATTCTGGCGCAGGCGGTGGTATGCGACAGTCTGGACGCGGCCTTGCAGGACGTGGTGTTGACCGTGGGCATGACGGCGCGGCTGCGCGATATTTCGCTGGAGGTGAAAACGCCGCGTGCCGCTATGCCGGAAGTGGTGCAGTGCGCGCAACATGCGCCAGTGGCGTTGTTATTTGGTACGGAAATGTCCGGCTTGAGCAATGAGGAATTGATGCGGGCGCAGGTGTTGATCAATATTCCGACCAATCCGGATTTTTCGTCACTGAATGTGGCGGCGGCGGTGCAGGTGCTGTGCTACGAGTTGAGTGTGGCGGCAGCAGCATTTCAGCCCGCTGCCGTGCCAGAGGAGGCGCGGGCCAGTCATCAGCAGATGGAAGGCTACTTCGCCCATCTGGAGCAAACCCTGACGGAAATCGATTTTTTCAGTAGCCACAATCCGGGGCGCATGATGCAGCGCCTGCGTCGTTTGTATGCCCGCGCGCGACTGGAGACGGATGAGGTACACATTTTGCGCGGTATTTTGAGCGTCACCCGCAGCTACAATGCGCGCCTTCGCAAACGTTATCAGGAAGAACACGGAGAGTGACCCGTACATATCATGCTAGAAAATATCCGTGAAGACATTGCCAGTGTGTTTGACCGCGACCCGGCGGCACGCACCACCTTTGAAGTTTTGACTTGCTATCCCGGCCTGCATGCCCGCACCGTGCACCGTTTGACCCACAAGCTGTGGCGTGCCGATTTCAAATGGCTGGCGCGCTTTTTGTCGCACATTGCCCGTGGCCTGACCGGGATTGAAATTCATCCCGGCGCTACCATTGGGCGGCGGCTATTCATCGACCACGGCATGGGCGTGGTCATCGGCGAAACCGCCGAAATCGGTGACGACGTGACGATTTACCACGGCGTGACGTTGGGCGGCACCTCTTGGCGGCATGGCAAGCGTCATCCTTCGTTGGGTAATGGTGTCGTCGTCGGCGCGGGCGCAAAAATCCTCGGCCCGATCTGCATCGGCGAAAACGCCAAAATTGGTTCCAACGCGGTGGTGGTGAAGGATGTGCCAGCGGAAGCCACGGCGGTAGGCATTCCGGCGCGTATTCTGGATGAGGAAAAGCAGAACAAGGCCGGTTTTAATCCCTATGGTTTAGGTAATGACCAAAACGATCCGCTGAACAAGGCGCTGCATGGTTTGCTGACCCACAGCATGACCGTCGATCAGCACATTGAATTCATTTTGCGGCAATTGGAGAAGATGGGCGTGCCAGTGGCGGAGGAGCGTGCGACGGCCGATAAGTTCGATCCGGGACATCTGAATAAAATAGTTGACTAGAAAATTCAACCATTATATTCTCCTGATTGACAGGGCTTAGTGCCCTTTAATCAAGTTTGATGCAAGGAGAATACCATGAGATTGACCACTAAAGGACGTTTTGCAGTCACGGCAATGGTGGATTTGGCAGCGCGTGGTGGCAAGGCGCCGGTGACGTTGGGTGGGATTAGCGAACGCCAAGGTATTTCGCTGTCGTATCTGGAGCAGCTATTTGGCAAGTTGCGCCGCAGCGAAATTGTGGTCAGTGTGCGTGGTCCGGGCGGTGGTTATTGTTTGGCGCGCCCCAGTAGCAAAATTAGTGTGGCGGATATTGTGCTGGCTGTGGATGAGCCGCTCGATGCGACGGGTTGTGATACCAAAGGAAATTGTCATGGCGGTAAGCCGTGCGCGACCCACGATCTGTGGATGGGTTTGAATGAGCGTATTTACGCTTATTTAGCGGAAGTCACCCTGAAGCAATTGGTGGATGGGCAAAATCAGCCCAAAAATGCCGCCGCAGGTGCGCCGGTTACCTTGAATCGCAATAGCACAAAAGCAGCGTGAATATGAAATTTCCCATTTATATGGACTACTCTGCGACTACCCCGGTAGATCCACGTGTCGCAGCAGAAATGATTCCTTATCTGACCGAGCAATTTGGCAATCCCGCCAGCCGTTCCCATGCCTTTGGCTGGACGGCGGAAGAGGCGGTGGAAAACGCCCGTCGCCAGGTGGCTGAGTTGGTGAATGCCGATCCGCGTGAAATCATTTGGACTTCTGGTGCCACCGAGTCCAACAACCTAGCCATCAAGGGCGCGGCGCATTTTTACCAAGGCAAAGGCAAGCATCTGATCACCATGACCATCGAGCACAAGGCCGTGCTGGATACCATGCGCGAGTTGGAGCGTGAGGGTTTTAGCGTCACTTACCTCGACCCGGAAACCAATGGCCTGCTGGATTTGGCCAAGCTGGAAGCGGCGATGCGCCCGGATACCAGTGTGGTGTCGGTGATGTTGGTCAACAACGAAATCGGCGTGATTCAGGACATCGCCGCCATTGGTGAGTTGTGCCGCAGCAAGGGCATTATTTTCCATGTGGATGCAGCGCA
>DHYQ01000026.1:0-13683 GCA_002414205.1 Gallionellaceae bacterium UBA5126
ACCAGTTGCGCCACCGTCGGCTCTGCCACGTCGTCGTAATCAGGATGCACGCCCACCGAGGCGTACAACTGCGGATACTGCGCCACCAGTTGCAGCATGTTGGGAAAATCGGCCAAATTGACCGACACGCACAAGGCTTTTTCCACCTCGTTGCGCGCCATGTCGGCCAGAAATTGGTCGAGATTACCGGCCAGCGCCGGGAAATCCAGATGACAGTGGGAATCAATAAAGGGCATGCTTAACCTTTGCCGGAGCGAAACAGTTGCGCGTATTGCAGCAACAGGGATTGAAAAAACAGTTTGGCGTTCAGGGTGTGACGCGCCTCGCGCTTGGCCGTGAGCAGTTGCTTTTGCCAGTGCAGCAAATCGAAGGGATTCAGCGCCGCCGCCAGTTTTTGCAGCGCCAGCAAATCGGCGATGTGATAGCGCACGCTGCCGGTGTGTTGCGCCTGCACCAGGTCGTGGCACCACTGCTGCAACCAATGCACCACTTGCACTTGCTCGGTTTTCAGCAGCACGTCGGTCAAGGCAAACACATCCAACTGGCGCGGCTGGCGCAAGGCCGCCAACAGCTTGTCATGCAACTCGTGCGCGGCAGCGGCTTCCCGCGCCAGCAACGGCGCGAAACCACTGCCCGCCAGCGCCGCTTCGGCATGGGCCACGCCTTGCTGCTGCAACCAACGCGCCGCCAATCCCGCCTCCGGCAACGCCAGCGGAAAGGACAAGCAACGGCTGAGGATGGTCGGCAACAACTGCTGGTATTGGTGGCTAACCAGAATAAACAGCAAATCGGCGGGCGGCTCTTCCAGCATTTTCAGCAAGGCATTGGCGGCATTGGGGTTCATGCTTTCGGCTGGCTGAATCAGCACCACGCGCTGCCCGCCCTGATGCGCCGACAAGCTGCAAAACTGCGCCAGTTCACGGATTTGCTCCACCTTGATTTGCTTGCTGGCTTTTTTCTTGCGCTTACCGTCATCGCCGTCGGCGCTGTCCTCGCCCTCGGTCTCGCTTTCCGGCTGCAACAAGCGAAAATCCGGGTGCGTGCCTTGGGCAAACCAGCGGCAAGATGGGCAGTGCCCACAGGCAAAGCCGTCAGCCTGCGGCGCACGGCACAACAAGCTACGGGCAAATTCCGTCGCCAGCAGCAACTTGCCAATGCCCGCGCTACCGCGCAACAGCAAACCCTGCGGCGGGCGCTGGCGCAAGGCTTGCAGCCGTTGCCAATCGTGGTTTTGCCAAGGGTAAAGGGTGCTCACATCAATCCTTCAACAATTGCGCCAGCACGGCCTGGCATTGTTCCGCCACCGCGTCCAACGGACGGTTGGCGTCGATGCAGACATAACGCTGCGGTTGCTCGGCCATACGGCGGTGATAACCGGCCCGCACCCGTTCAAAAAAGTCGCCCTGCTCTTGTTCAAATTTATCCAAATTACCATCACGGTTCAACCGCTCCCGCGCCACTTCAATCGGCAAATCAAAAAACACCGTCAAATCCGGCTGCAAATCGCCCAGCACCCAGTGCTCCAGTTGCTGCAACTTGCCCCAATCCAACCCGCGCCCGCCGCCCTGATAGGCAAAACTGGCATCGGCAAAACGATCCGACACCACCCACTTCCCCGCCGCCAGCGCCGGACGGATGACTTGGGCAATATGCTCCTGCCGCGCCGCGAACATCAGCAGCGCCTCGGTATGACTGTCCATGGCCTGATGCAGCAGGATTTCGCGCAAGGATTCCCCCAGCGCCGTCCCGCCCGGCTCACGGGTCAGCACCACCTCCGCCCCCCTGGCGCGCAAGCCCGCCACAAAGTTGCTCAAATGCGTGCTCTTGCCCGCGCCATCCACGCCTTCAAAGGTAATGAATTTGCCCATGCTGTTTCCTATTTCTGATAGCGGTTCACCGCTCGGTTATGCTCGGTCAGATTGCTGGAAAAGTGCGAGCTGCCGTCGCCACGGGCGACGAAATATACGGCGTTGGTTTTGGCCGGGTGCAGGGCGGCGTGTAGCGAGGCGGCACCGGGCAGGGCAATCGGCGTGGGGGTCAGGCCATTGCGGGTGTAGGTGTTGTAGGGGGTGTCGGTTTGCAAATCAACCTTGCGCAAATTGCCGTCAAAGCGCTCGCCCAGGCCGTAAATCACGCTGGGGTCGGTTTGCAAGCGCATGCCTTGACGCAGGCGGTTGACGAACACCCCGGCAATCATTTCGCGGTCACGCGCCACGCCGGTTTCCTTTTCCACCAGCGAAGCCAGAATCAGCGCCTCGTAAGGCGATTGCAACGGCAAGTCCGGGTCGCGCTCCTGCCAGGCCACTTGCAGACGTTTTTGCATGGTTTGCCAAGCTTTTTTCAGCACCTGCCAATCGCTATTGCCTGCTTCAAACTGGTAGGTATCGGGGAAAAACCAGCCCTCGGCGCTCTCCGCTGTCGGCTCGAATTTGTGCAAAATTTGTGCATCGCTCAGGGCGGCGGTGTCGTGGCGCAAATCGGGATGGGCATTCAGCGCGGCACGGAATTGGCGGAACGTCCAGCCTTCGATAATGGTGATCTGGCGCAGGGTGGTGGAGCCTTGCACCAGTATGGCCACCAGCTGCCGGGGCGACACGGGCTTGTCCAGGGTGTATTGGCCGGATTTGATATGCCCGGCATGTCCCATCACGCGAGTCAGCAGCATGAACAGTGGTTTGTTGCCAATGACGCCCGCATCCTGCATTTGCTGCGCGGCGCTGTCCAGACTGCTGCGCGACTGGATGCTGAAAGTGTAAGGGGTACTGGGCAGTTTCAGCGGGGCATAGGCGTAGTAGGCAAAGCTGCCCAGCAGCAGTACGCCAAGCAGCAACAAGCCGCCCAGCCAAGTCACGAAACGCTGCATGTTGTGTCCTCCTGTTGCAAAAATTCGCGCACGCGCTGCGCCACGGGGAAGGTGTGCCATGCTTGCCCGGCCAAGCGGCGAATCGGCCATAGCGGCATCAAACTGTTCACCACAAAAATTTCGTCCGCCGCCAGCAGAGTCGGCACATCCACCGCACACACCGTGACCGGAAAGGCCGCCAGCATACGCGCCCGCTGCACCCCGGCCACGCCGCAGCGCGACAAATCCGGCGTGTGCAACTGGCCATTCTTAACCCAGAATAAATTGCTGCGTGTGCCTTCAATCACATTGCCGTGCGCATCTCGCAGCAAACCTTCCGGGCAATCGCCCAATTCGGCAGCGGCCAGCACATTTTCCAGGCGGTTGAGATGTTTGATGCCTGCCAGACGCGACTGCTCGGCCAGGCGCAAGTCGCAAAAACAGGCGGTGATGCCGTCCTGCACATAGGTTGTGGGATAGCTTGGCAAAGCGGTCACATCCCAAAAATAACTGGTATGCGATTGCGGCAATGGCACGTAGCCGCGCTGGCCTTCGCCACGAGTGACGACCAGTTTGTACACGCCGGAGGGATGCTGCACCAGCAATTGCTGCAATTCCGCCTGCAAAATGTCACGCGGCGGACATTGAATACCCAGCGCCGCGCAATCCTGCTGCAATTGATGCAAATGCCATAACCAATGCGCCACCCTGCCCTGCCGAGCGGGAAAAGTGCGAAACACCCCGTCGCCATACAACAGGCCACGGTCACGAATGGAGATGAATTGGGCGGGCGAGCCATTTACCAGCATGGTCAGGACTCAAGACGTGCCACAAGAAAAAGGCAGTGTGTCGCCACACTGCCCACAGACATTAAACCCGGCGGAACAGCAAGGTGCCGTTGGTGCCGCCGAAGCCAAAGTTGTTGTTGAGCGCAGCGTCGATTTTGACATCGCGGGCCACGTTGGCGCAGTAGTCCAGATCGCATTCTGGATCCTGCTCGAAGATGTTGATGGTGGGCGGCGAAATTTGATGATGCACCGCCAGTACCGAGAAGATCGATTCAATGCCACCCGCGCCGCCGAGCAAGTGCCCGGTCATGGACTTGGTGGAATTGACAACCATCTTGTAGGCGTGCTCGCCAAACGCCAGCTTGAGCGCATCGCTTTCGTTCTTGTCACCCAGTGGGGTGGAAGTACCGTGGGCGTTGACGTATTGCACCTGATCGGGGTTCAAACCGGCGTTGCGCAAGGCATTCATCATGCTGCGCTTGGGGCCGTCGGTATTGGGCGCGGTGATGTGATACGCATCCGCACTCATGCCGTAGCCTGCCAATTCGGCGTAAATTTTCGCGCCACGCGCCTTGGCGTGTTCGTATTCTTCCAGCACCAGCACGCCAGCGCCTTCGCCAATCACGAAACCATCGCGGTCTTTGTCCCAAGGACGGCAAGCCGTCGCGGGGTCATCGTTACGGGTGCTCAAGGCACGCGCCGCCGCAAAACCGCCCACAGCCAGCGGGCCAATGGTGGCTTCCGCGCCACCGGCAATCATCACATCCGCGTCACCGTATTCGATGATGCGGGCGGATTCGCCGATGCAGTGCGTCCCGGTGGTACAGGCCGACACCATGGCCAGATTCGGGCCTTGCAGACCAAACATGACCGACAGGTTGCCGGAAATCATGTTGATAATCGTGCCAGGAATGAAGAAGGGCGAAATTTTGCGCGGGCCGGATTTGAGGTAATCGTTGTGCGTATCCTCAATCATCGGCAAGCCGCCAATGCCGGAGCCGATGTTTACCCCGATGCGCGGGGCGTTTTCTTCGGTAACGGTCAGACCGCTATCCTTGAAAGCCTCAATCCCCGCTGCCAGACCGAAATGGATAAATCTATCCATACGGCGCGCATCCTTGGCCGGAATGAACTGGGTAACGTCAAAATCCTTGACCTCCCCCGCCACCCGACTGGCAAAAGCGCTGGCATCAAAATGGGAAATCAGGCCAATGCCGGATTTACCCGCCACGATATTCTGCCAGGCAGCAGGAATACCCACCCCTACCGGGGAAACAATCCCCAGCCCGGTGATAACAACTCTACGTTTAGACATCCGACGACCTAAAGAATGTGGGAAAAAGCCGGTGCGGATTATTGATGCGCGACGACGTAGTCGATCGCTTGTTGCACGGTGGTGATTTTTTCAGCGTCTTCGTCAGGAATTTCGCAACCGAATTCTTCTTCCAGTGCCATCACCAGTTCCACGGTGTCCAAAGAATCGGCACCCAGATCATTAACGAAGGAAGATTCAGGCTTGACGTTAGCCTCATCCACGCCCAGTTGTTCTGCGACGATTTTTGCAACACGTTGTTCAATAGACATCTTTATCTCCTACCCTGTGTAAAAAGTTCAAAAAAGCGCGCGCATTGTATCAAACTTACCCAAAATTCCAAACTACATCTCGCAGTGCGGCGCGTTGCCTCTCACCACACTAATACTCAACATGAATCCGCGCCCCAATGACTTGATAGGGGCCACGATCCGCGTTGTAAGCTGGATTGCGGATATGCTGATAATCCAGCGCCAGCGCCACATGCCCATTAAGCGCCCAACTATAGTAGGTCTCAAAAATGGTTTCACGCTGGTAATTCAATCTACCGTCCCCAATAAAGAACGATAAAGCACCCATTTGTAAATAACTTCGTCTATTTTTCGACAAGCCATTGCTTGCCAAAGAAATCCCCCAGACATCCTGCGCACGCCCCCACGCCGCCCCCTGTATGCTCAATCCTCCCGCCAAAGAGTTGTCCACTTCACCAAATGCCAGTGTTTCACTCCGCCCATCCGCCCAGAAAACCCGTAAAAAACCGCCCGTGTGATGCCCTAACGCCTGCTCAACATCCAGCCCCACGCCATATTTTACTTTTTCACTGATACAAACCCGGCGTATGTCCGGCAGGGTATTCGTCTGCAAACCGAAACGTATGGCATCCTGAAAACTGGCCAGAATTGCTCAATTACGCATGAACATCAGCCGCGTCTTACCTTCCAGGCCTCGCCATTGATGGGCATGCTCGATTTCCAGTTGATCTCCGTAATGTTTAAAAAATGCAAAATCCAGCGGCAGGTTGTTGGGCTCTTTCGGGGGAGTCATACGGGCAACGCGGAATACCCAATCGTCGCGATACCACTCCACCGCCATCCCCCAGCCGAAACCACGTGCATCGGCTGCGTAATCATAAGCAGCATAGGTCATGTTGGCCCAATTCATGAATTGGGTATGCGGGTCATGCGCGTAGCGATTGCTATCAAAAATGTCCAGCGTGGAAAAGTTGCCGACAGTCAGCACCGTGCGCTGACGCGCCACTATGCCGACCAGTTGATTGGCCGCAGAATCGACATTTTCTTCTTCCCCACCTTCGTTCCAGGTTTGACGCAGGAACAGTCGTTGGCGATACAGTTTGGGGTTGGTGCTGGCACCGCGCGTCAGCTCGCCATTGGTAAAACTGCCCATACCGGTCAAACCGGAAAACGGGATACCCTGCGCAGTTTCAATGTTGAGATAGCCTTCCCCTCCCGGCCAAAGCCGCACGCCCAAATAGGCACTCGCTGTCAGGGTATAACTTTTTTCTGCGCCAGCCTGCACACTATTGCGACTGGCATAAGGCGAAGCCGCGAGCGCTGACTTTTTTTGATAGCTATAGGTGGTCTGGAATTTCGCATTCCATTCTTCTGGCGCTGCCTCCTCGATCGCACACGCCACACCCGGCAGACAACCGAGCAACATCCATATTTTATTCGTGTTCATGCGGTTCTTTTGCCAATAGGAGTGAGGAGACTAGAGCACTCAATACTCCATGTGAATACGGAAGCCATAGACATCCGCCGGGCCACGATACTGATTGAAGGAAGGATGGTTAACGCGTTGATAATCCACGGTAAACTGCACACCATCTCGCAGCTTCCAGTTGTAATACGTCTCAAAAATAGTCTGCACGCCATACGCAAACGCGCCTTGCGTGTTCAACAAGGTGACGCCACCCGCCAACAAATAGGCACGCCGCTCCGGTGAAATGTAATTGTTTTTCACGACGAACCCCAGCAAATCATCCGGGCGATCCCAACTCATGCCCTTGAGTGTCACCCCAACGGTTGCGGAATCATCAACATCCAGATACGACCAGGTTTCCGAGCGTCCATCGCTCATCATCACGCGACAAAAGACCCCTAGATTGTCGGTAATCGACTGTTCAAAATCCGCACCAACGCCATACTTCACCCGGTCAAACTGCTGCACCGCACGCACGTCTGGCGCACGATTTGGTAAACGCCGTTGCACCGCATCCAAAAATTGCCCAAACGCACCGCGATTACGCCACAGCAAAACACGTGCCCGTCCTTCACGCCCCGCGACCTGATGCTTGTGCTCCAATTCCACCTGCTGACCATAATGACGCAACACATTGGTATCCAGATTAAAGCCAAACTGCGCTTTCGGCAGCATGGCGTGAGAAACCCGTAACACCCAATCAGGCTGATAGCGCTCCAACGCCACGGCCCAAGTGTAGCCATGTGCATCACCAGCATAGTCATACGCGGCGTAGGTCGAGTTAGACCAATTCATAAAAAACAGGGTGGGATCAAAGGTATAGGAGTTTTTACCGAATATATCCACCAGGGAAAACTGTCCGGCGGTCAGCACCCAGCGATTGACATCCACCTTGCCGGATAACTGATTTTCGCTACCCGCCAGATATTCCTGCCCGCCGCCTTCACCCCATGTTTGGCGCAAAAATGCCCGTGACAAGAAAAAAGTCGGGCGTCCACGATCGACAATGTCTTCCTGGTTGCTGGCCCCGCCGACATCTGCCATGGCCCAAAATGGAGCGGTCTGCTCAATCTCAGCATTGAGATAAACCTCAGCACCGTCCCAAACACGCTTGGCGACGTGGGCCACCAGATTCAGGCTGTAACTTTTGTCCATGGGCGTGACCAAGGACTGCGTCGCGGTCTGAGTCACAATGGACTGTTTCTTTTGCCAGACATAGGTGGTATGCAGCAAAAGATGCTCATCTTCTTCTTTCTGCGGAATGTCTTCCGCTTGAACAGGCCAAGACAGCACGCCGAGCAAGAGACAAAAATATAATTTTTTCATGATGTTATTGTTCTATTGGTGCGCATGGATTGATAAAAACTTACGCCAACCAAGCATACAGTTTCCAAACTGCATGGGTAAAAAGTCATTTTTTCAGACATTCACGCACAGACTAAGCGTTGGGTTGCTCAAACTCCTTACGCGCTTCATCCGCAAAAACGGGGTACAACATGGGCAACAACAACAAAGTAAACAGCGTACCCGTCACCATCCCGCCCACAATCACGACCGCAAAGGGTCGCTGCGTTTCGGAACCGACACCATGCGATAAGGCCGCAGGCAACAAGCCCAAACCCGCCATCAAAGCGGTCATCAGAATCGCACGCAAACGGGCGACTGCCCCTTCCAATACGGCTTCCACGACATCCTTACCCTTCATCATGATTTCCATGAACTGCTCAACCATGATCACCCCGTTTTGCACCGAGATGCCCGCCACGGCAATAAAACCCACCGCTGCCGAAACGGACATATGCAAACCCGCCAAACCGAGCGCAGCAAAGCCGCCAATAAAGGTAAATGGCACCATGAACAACACCAGCAGCGACTTACGCATGGAGCGGAAAGCCCAGAACAGCAAGATAAAGATCGACAACACCGACACTGGCACAATGAACTTCAAGCGTGCAACGGCACGTTGCTGATTCTCAAATTGCCCGCCCCACTTCAGATAGTAGCCCTTGGGTAATTTAACTTCGGCATCCACTTTCTGCATCGCCTCAGCCACAAACCCCCCTTGGTCACGGTTCACCAAGTTGGCTTTCACGGCAACCAAACGTCCGCCATTTTCCCGCCCAATCCGGCCCGCCCCCTGACGCACCTGAACATCCGCAATTTCCGCTAGGGGAATCGTTTCAAAACCTAATCCACGACTAGAATCCCAAGCAATATGATGTGACATGGCCCCGGTATCGGGCAGCCTGATAGGCAAGTCGCCAACATCATCCACCGCATCCCGGAAACGTTTATCCAAACGCAAGGTGACATCAAAGCGCCGATCGCCTTCATAAAACAAATTAACCGCATCGCCAGACAAGGCCGTTTGCAAGGTGGCATTCACATCTGCCACCTTAATGCCATAGCGAGCCATCTTTTCACGATTCAGTACAATGTTCAGTTCAGTTTGCCCACCAATTTTGATGGCGCCTACATCTGTAGCCCCCCGAATATTGCGCAAAATACTGGCGACTTGCTCACTTTTCTCTTCGAGAATTTCCAGATCCGGACCATAAATTTTGACCGCAATTTCACCCTTCACACCGGACAGGGCTTCTTCCAAGTTGTCCTGAATCACTTGGGAAAAGTTGGTCGGCACGCCCGGAATTTGGCGAATTCTGGCTTCCATGCTGGCAATCAATGACTCCTTGTCAGGATAATCCTTCCGCCATCCTTCCTTGGGATGCAGATCCGCCATCACTTCAAGATTGTTAGGCCCCTTGGGATCGGTACCATCATCCGGTCGCCCAACTTGAGTGACCACATGATTGACTTCCTCGTTGTAGCTATTCAGGATTTGCCGAACCTGAATTTCAATTTCCTTGGTTTTTTCCAAGGAGGTCGAAGGCGGCAAGGTGATCGTCAACCAGATATTCCCCTCATCCAGCTTGGGCAAGAACTCACTCCCCAGACGCGGAGACAGTGCCAGTGTGAATACCAACAATGCGACCGAGGATGCGACCAGGACACGCCGATGGCTTTGCGCCCAAACCAGGAAACGTACATAAGCCTCTTGCATGGCATGCATCCAGCCACTATGTTTCTCAGCCAAATCGCCGTTACGCATCGCATAGCTGACCAAGACCGGCACCAAGGTCAACGTCAAAATCACCGCGCCCAACAACGCAAAGGACAAAGTAAACGCCATGGGAGAGAAAATTTTACCTTCTACACGCTGAAAGGTAAAAATAGGCAGAAACGCCAGAATAATGATGCCCTTGGAAAAAAGAATCGGCTTGCCAAGTTCGATCACAGTATTTTTCAGGGTGTGCATACGCCAAGAGTAACTGGCATGTTGCGGGTAGCGTTCGATGTTGGCGTGTGCCAACTTCACCATCAGCGCTTCAACCAACACCACCGCACTGTCGATGATAATCCCGAAGTCCACCCCACCTAGCGAAATCAGGTTCGCAGAAACGCCCTTGTAATCCATCAACACAAAAGCGAATAACAAGGACAGCGGAATAATGGTTGCAACCGCCAGCGCCGCTTGCCAACTACGCAAGAAGATAATCAGGATGGCAACCACCAGCAAAGCGCCGACCACCAAGTTGTGAACCACCGTATGCACCGTATGTTCGACCAACTGAGTACGGTCATAGTAGGGTACCAAACGCACCCCTTCCGGCAGCTTGTACTTGATTTCTTCAATTTTCGCCTTGAGCGCCCCCACCACCTTGGTAGCGTTTTGCCCCTTGGTCATCTGTACAATGCCCTGCACAACATTTGTGCGTTCATCGAAAGCCACCATGCCAGACAAAGGACGCGGCCCGGTTTCCACCGTCGCCACATCCTTGACCAAAATACCGCGCCCGGAGCGGGCCACAATCACCACATGCTTGATGTCATCCAGATTCTGGAATAAACCAATCCCACGAATCACCAAGGCTTCATCGCCACGCCGCATGATACCGCCGCCACTATTG
Source organism: Gallionellaceae bacterium UBA5126 (assembly GCA_002414205.1). GTDB lineage: Bacteria > Pseudomonadota > Gammaproteobacteria > Burkholderiales > Gallionellaceae > Gallionella. The sequence continues at coordinate 10,630 of DHYQ01000026.1, forward strand.
GCACTATTGTTTGCCACGACCTCCGCAACCTGATCAATGGTGATGTTGTACTTGCGCAGCAACGTGGGATCCACACGCACTTGATACTCGCGCACTTCGCCGCCAAAGCTGACGATGTCTGCAATGCCGGGCACTGTACGCAACGCGGGACGGATGATCCAGTCCTGTAACGCACGCACATCATCCAGTTTCATGCTTGGCGGCGCTTCCAGTACATAACGGAACACCTCCCCTACCGCATTGGTCAGAGGCGCAATGCTAGGCATGATGCCGTTGGGCAAGGTGACGTTCTGCAATTTTTCCAACGTTTGCTGCCGCGCAAAATAGTCATCAGTACCATCGGCAAAGGTCAACGTGACCACTGACAAGCCCATAATGGAAATGGAGCGTAACTGTGTCATCTTGGCGACGCCGCTCATTTCGCGCTCAATCGGCAAGGTGACACTACGCTCCACTTCTTCAGGCGCAAAACCAGGCGCTTGAGTTACAACCAAAACTTGCACGTCCTGCACATCGGGCGACGCCTCAATGGGCAAATTCAGCCACGCATTCCAGCCGAAGAGAACCAGCACAGCAGCGCCCACCAGCACAAACACCCGCTGTTGCAACGCAAAGGTAATGAGTTTTTCGACCATGTTAGATATCGCCAGACAATTCTGAATTCAGCAACAAAGCACCGGTCACCACCAAGCGCTCGCCTTTTTTCAGATTACGCTTGACGTAGCTATATTCCCGGCCTTTAACACCCAATTCAACTTTGCGGCGCTGGAACTCGCCTGGGGACATTTCGACGAACACATAGCTGGCATTACCCAACGTAAAAATCGCGGTATTAGGAATGCGTGGCACAGAAACCTCTTCTGCGTCGTCATCCTTCAAAATGTGTACGCGGGCGAACATCTCAGCTTTCAATTTGTGCTCTTGATTGTTGTCGATATCCGCACGCACTTGAATACGGCGCGTCACTGGATCCAGTACGTTACCAACCACCGAAATCACCCCTTCGAACTCATCTCCAGGATCGGTGTAAGCATCCACCTGAACGCTAATTTTTTGACCAACTTTAATCTGCGTAATATAAATTTCCGGCAAATCAATATAGATCCACAGATGACGAGGATTGGTAATGACCAGTAAAGGATTACTGGCATCTGGACGAACTTCCGTGCCATTGGTCACTTGACGCTCACTCACAACGCCATCAATCGGGGCGCGCAAAATGTAGTCTTTCTCCGTGCTGCCGCCACTTAGATTGTTATAGCGTGCAACGGCACGCTGCGATTCTGCTTCGGCCTGATGAAAATCAGCTTCGGCAACTTCCAGATCTCGTTGCGCAATTGCCTTGGCTTCAAACAATTGCTTGGCACGCTCGAATATCTGCTGCTTATGCAACAAATCACTGTTTGCCTTACTTCGATCTGCGGCTGCCTGGGCAAATTCTGGCGAATTAATCCGCAACAAGGGGTCACCCTTTTTGACTGTTTCACCTGCATCGATCAAGATCTCTACGACGCGCCCTGCCACCGGGGTAAACAGCCGTGCGGTCATATTGTCGTCGTAATCCAAGCGGGCATTCAGCGAATCAATGGCGGGCTCGGGAAACAGCTTGACCGTATCGACCTGCAAAAAAGCCAACTGCGGCGCATGTGCAGAAAAGCGGATCGTATCTGTACGCGGCTTTTCTTTGGCGACTGGTGCCTGCTCAGCCGCATCTTGCTTCAGCTTGGCCTGATACCAACCATACCCAGCCGCCAGCAAGGCGAATCCTGCAATGCCCAGCAATATTTTTTTCGTTATTTTTAATTTCATTACCACACTCTCCTAGAGCCGCCTTCGCCGCTCATGCACCTTGTTCTGGACGATTCCACCAGCCCCCCCCCAAGGATTGATACAGCGTTGCGGTATCCCCTAAGCGGTTGGTCTGGGCTTGAATAAAATTGACGACCGCAAGCTGATACGCTTGGTCTGCTTGTAATTGCGCTTGATAACTCACCAAGCCCAGTTGATATTGTTTGTGTGTCAATTGCATGACATGCTCTGCGGCCTGCTTGGAACGCGCAGCGGCCTGCAAGGCATCGGCATCCGAGCGGATGGTATAAAGGGTATCCGCAACGTTTTGCAAGGCCAGCATCACGGTGCTGCGATATAGCGCCCCCGCCTGAATAGCCCCCTCAGCCGCCGCTTGGGAACGCGCCTTTAAGGTGCCCCCATCAAAAATAACCGTCGCCACGCTGGCGGCGAGATTGAAAAAACCGCCGCCATGCTTGAACATCCAGCCTGGCGTGGTTGCCATACCACCTATACCCGCCATCAAAGTAAATTGCGGCAAGCGATTGGCAACCGCCACCCCAGCTTCCGCGCTGGCATAACGCAATTGCGCCTCCGCCGCGCGCACATCGGGACGCTGCTCAACCAAACGGGAAGGCAGACTCAACGGCAACTCCTGCGGCAATTGAAAATCACTTAATTCAAACTGCTCGGACAACGCCTGATCAGGCGCTTGCCCAACCAAGGTATTCAGCAAATTGCGCGTTTGATCCAGTTGCTTGCGCAATGGAATGATGGCTTGCTCAGACAGCGCCAACGCAGATTCCTGCCCTGCGACCTCCATCTCGGAGACATAACCCAGCTTCAACTGCTTACGCATGCTGTCCAACATTTCCTGATTGGTTTTCAGCACAATCTCCATGGCCGCCAACTGTGCCCGCAATGAGGCCTCCTGCACCGCCGCCGCCACCACATTACTGGCCAAGGTCAGATAAGCCGCCTCCAACTGCGCTTGCTGCAACAACACTTGTGATTCAGCAGACTCCACCATGCGCCGGTTCAGACCAAAAACATCTGGCGCGTACCCCACGGTCAATTGCGCAACGTGGAAATTATAGAAAACCGCCTGATTGGCAAAGGCGGGATTTTGATTCCCTTGCAAGACCTGACCATTCCCCTGCAAACCAGGGGCATTACTGCTCATATTGCCCGCCAGCTTGGAACGATACGGGGTATAGCTGGCGCCGACCGTTGGGTAAAAATAGCCACGCTGGGCATCCGTGTAGG
>DHYQ01000026.1:13797-18019 GCA_002414205.1 Gallionellaceae bacterium UBA5126
TTCCACCAATCGTGCGGTACATCTTTATCCACCACAAAGCGCTGAGCTGCACCCAGCGGGACGGCTGCCGCCACGGTTGCTTCCTGCGCACGCGCACCATAGCCCTGCGTTTTGGTCAGTTCGGGACGCTGATAATCAGGCCCCACCGCGCAAGCAGACAACAACAACGACAGCCCCGCTGTCATCAGCGTTGCAGACCCACTCCATTTTTCTTGAACCGCTTTCACGCGCAACACTGTGCCAATCATTTCAGAAACCCCATACGCCACCCATTTTGGCGGCTGGCAATTCTAACCAGTTCTGTCAACATTCACAAACAATAATCCGACCAAAGTCACCCTCACGACAACAAAAATGGCTTTATTTTCACCGTTACCACACTTCAGTTACGCAATCCTTACAGCATTCAAAATTCATGCAATTCATCGCCATCCCCCTCTAGCCTGAATACCGATTTCAATGCAGAATGCGCCCGTTTTCGTGATTCACTTTTATTGATGGAACGGCCATGAGAGTATTGTTAGTTGAAGATGATCCGGTTTTAGCCGATGGACTGATGCGCATATTGCGCCAATCCAAACACGCGGTCACCCATGAAAGCAACGGGCTACGTGCGGACGAGCGCTTGGTGAATCAGGATTTCGACTTGATTATTCTGGATCTCGGCTTGCCAGGCTTAGATGGCACTGAAATCTTGCGTCGTTTGCGTTACCGCAACTCACAAGTCCCGGTATTGGTACTCACCGCACGCGACAAGGTCAGCGATCGCGTACAGGGCCTGGATCTTGGGGCAGACGACTATATGACCAAGCCTTTCGATTTGCCCGAATTTGAAGCACGGGTTCGCGCCCTTTTACGGCGCGGGCAATCCGCCACCGGCGCGTATTTATATTTTGGCGACCTCACCCTGGACACCGTCGGCCACCGTGCGACGCTGGAGGGCAAGCCATTGGAACTGTCGGCACGGGAAATCAGCGTACTGGAAATCTTGATGCTGCGGGTTGGACGAATTGTCAGCAAGGAACAGATTAGCCAGCAGCTTTCCGACCTAAAGGAAGAAATCAGCAACAATGCCATTGAGGTTTATGTGCACCGCCTGCGCAAAAAACTGGAAATCGGTGACATCAATATTCGCACCTTACGTGGCCTGGGCTACATGCTGGAGAAAGCTGCCACCCCATGAGTCCGGCCGATTTTACCTTGCGCCAGCTACTCTTGCGCTGGCTCTCGGTGCCGTTGGTGCTGCTCTGGCTGATCAGCACAGCGATTGACTATAACGTCGCCCTGAATGCTGCCACCAACGCCTATGATCAAGCCCTGTTCAACAAACTGCTGGCACTTCTGAAGCAAGTCGAAGTACAAGACAATCAGGTACGTGTCCACCTGCCACAAGCAGCCTTGGAAATTCTCAATTCCTCCGATCTGGATCGTGTTTACTATCAAGTGCGCGGCGGTCTGGGCAATATCATCTTTGGCTACCCTGACCTGCCTACACCACGCAAACCATCCTTTGACCCCATCTACTTCGACGCGGTCTACCAGAGTCACAATGTACGGGTGGTCTCCATGCAAGCAAAAATCGGTGGGCACGATATTTTGATTGAAGTTGCCCGCACCACCATCAAGCGCCAGGAATCGATTGCCGCCATGCTGCTCAGCATGGCGATTCCACAAGTGCTGCTGGTGCTGCTGGCCATGCTGTCAGTATGGTACGCCATCGGTCGCGGGCTGCATCCATTACTAGAAATCCGCCAAGACATTACGCAACGTGCGCTGTCGGATTTAAGCCCCATTCCACAAAGCAAGGTCCCACAAGAAATTCAGCCCCTGATTCAATCTTTTAACGAGCTGATTTATCGTATGGGCCGCATGCTGGCCTCACAGCAACGCTTTATTGCCGATGCCGCCCATCAGTTGCGCACGCCTTTGGCGGGCTTAAAAGCACAAACCGAATTAGCGCTCCGCCTAGACAATCCAGAAGAAATTCGCCATTCGCTGGAACAGATTCACAAAGCAGGCAAACAAGCCAACCGGCTTGCCCAGCAACTGCTCTCGCTGGCTCGCACCGAACCGGAAGCCCAGCAACCCGACACCATGAAAATTCTTAATTTGGTGGAACTCGCACAAGCCATCGTCGGCGACTGGGTACCGACAGCACTGGAAAAAAATATCGACCTAGGCTTTGAAAAGCACACGGATGCCTGCTTCATCACCGGCAATGCACTGCTACTGGGAGAAATGCTCAACAACCTGATTGACAATGCGCTGCGCTATACCCAATCCGGCGGCATCGTCACGGTGCGATTACAAACAGAGAAAGCGCAGTGTTTGCTGGTGGTTGAAGACAATGGCCCCGGCATCCCCGCTTCCGCCCGCGAGTTGGTTTTCGAGCGCTTCTATCGAGTATTGGGGAGCAATCAGGAAGGTTGCGGACTGGGGCTGGCCATCGTGCAGGAAATTGCCGAACGCCATCATGCACACGTGGATGCACGCCCCGGCACAAACCAATCAGGCACCGCTATTTGCGTCACTTTTCCGCGCCACATATAGCCCCCTCCACTCAAACATACTCGAAATTTCAACACGGCTCAGGGCTGCTCCGGCCAAGGCAAGGCCAAGCGTTCATTGCCATGACCAAAACGACCATACGGCATCGCTGGATGGGCTAAGGGCACGTACAGTTCACGACGACGCTCATCCCACTGCACCGGCGCATCTTGAAACATATCCCGTAGCGGCTGCACCGCCACCCAAGCACCCATTTGCCGCTCCGCCACGCCCTGCTGCCTCGCCTGCACCTGCAATTGCAGCAAACGTAGCCACATATCGAACTCCCAGGGACGCCGCAAATAGCCCCGATAATCCACACGGATCAAGCGCAGCATTTCCCAACCGGCTGGGTTGTAATAATCGCGCCAACTCGGTTGCAACCAGTGGCCTTGTTGCGCCGCAACTTGGCTTTGCTGTGCCATAAATTCACGCGATCCGACCTGCGCCAGTTGTTCGTCCAGTTGCTCCAACTGATAGCACCGATTCAAGGTGGCATTTGGCAAGAACAGGCGCGCGGCAACGAACGCGGGCAAATGCTTCAACCAGCCAGGCTCGCTGGTGCCACCAAACCAGGCCTGATGCGCCGAATAACGCACGACCTTGGCCATCCACTGGAATTCCTGCCGCAACACCGGGCGCATATCGCGCTCGGCGACACTCAAGGGCTGCAACAACACCTGAACTTCCCGCATATACGGTTGCAAATGGGTAGGATGGGCACGCAACAAATCGGCCAACAGCACATAGTCACGCTGCAAGGCTGCCAGCCACACCATTTTGCTAATGAGGCTACGCGCCGCCACCAGCCCGCGACGCTGAAATGCCATATCTACCCGCAACTCCTGCAAAATAGCTGCGATCTGCCCAGACTCCAACCACAACGCCATTTGTGCATGCCGCAACATTTGTGCACGCAGTGCCGCCGAATAGTCCAAGGTCACTTCGTCATCAAAGACTTCAACAAAGTGAGGCAACTGTCGCGCAGCCACATAGCGCGCCTGCAAGCGTGCCTGTTCACGCAAGGCCTGCTGCAATACTGTCGGGGTTTGCCGCGCCAGCTTCAGACAATGCTGAGACTCCAAATCACAAACCGGCTTACCGGAGGTCATCGCTGGCGTATGGGACAAATTACCGGCCACTCGCCGCCCCCAATCGACTGAATTTTCACTGGCAGGCGCATCCAATCCCAGCAAGGCAAAATAAGCGTTCTGCGGCGGCACCGCCACAGGCTTAACCACGTTTGCCAAACTCGCCGCCCCAGGCAACAATGGCTGATCGATACTGTTCATCAACCAATAGCCACCCAACAGACAAAAAAGGATCCAGAATATTTTTCGCAAGAAATTTATGCGCATTGCGGCAACTCCGATGACCAAGCCTAAAAAGCAAAAAAGCCGCAGAGCGGCTTGGTGAGTAAGAATAGATGGTGCCCGAAACCGGAATCGAACCGGTACGCCCGTTTTAACGAAGCGACGGATTTTAAGTCCGTTGTGTCTACCAATTCCACCACTCGGGCGAAGCGTGGAGGCGAGACCCAGAATCGAACTGGGATAGACGGATTTGCAATCCGCTGCATAACCATTTTGCTATCTCGCCCAGAGAAACAACACTAGAAACGATGAAGGGAAAGCTACACAGCTTTCCCTTTTATCTGGAGCGGGAAACGAGGCTC
>DHYQ01000026.1:18043-21026 GCA_002414205.1 Gallionellaceae bacterium UBA5126
CTCGAACTCGCGACCTCAACCTTGGCAAGGTTGCGCTCTACCAACTGAGCTATTCCCGCGCAACAAGATGAATTATACAGATCAATTATTTCCTGTCAACACCTTTGTGTAAAAAATCGTGCCAACTTAGCACAAAAATTAAACTAACTAATCAAAATCAATCAGATACACGAATTTCGTCGATCACCATTTCTGCGGTGACTCGACCAGCGCGGTCAATCTGGGTGAATTTCACCGGCAGCAACCGATATTCCAGCGCCAACCAGATTTCCAGCCCTTCTTGCCCCGTTTGGCGTATTTTGCGTAACGGCAGGGCGCGCAGCGTGCCCATACGACTACGCAAGGACTGCTCTTCGCCCACTTCAAACTCATACCATTCCAGACGACGACCATTGGTCACAGGCACGCGGATTCTGCCTTGACCCAAATCAAGCTGCGAGACTTGATAGAGCGCGCTTATTAAGTCCTGGGTATGTGCCGGCAAGGACACGCGCTCACCACCACTCAAGGTCAACTGCTGCGCAGCCCAATCAAAATTGGCCTCGAGAACCTCTTTACCGCGATCGGTTTGCTTATTTTCGACAAAACGCTGCGGCCGCAATCCACTGTCATCCAGATCACCACGACTGATTTGTTCAGAATCGTAGGTTTTGAACAAACTGACGATGCCGGTCGTATTCATGCGCACATTCAGTACATAACGCTGCTGGTCATCCACCTCAAAACGGTGTAGTGCCTCCCCCACCAACAAGCCATCGCCATCCTTATATATGGAGAAACGCAATCGGGCATGGTGCGGCAAGGTGGGATGATCATACGCGGGGGCGGCAATCTCGCTTGGCGCAGGCGTCACCGGGGCCACAGCCGAGGCGCTGACGGTCGCGGCCTCCGCCACCGCCGAGACCGTCTCGACTGGCACGCTAGGCGTTTCGCTCGGCACCGGGGCCGCTTCGGTGGTGACGGGCACCGGTGCGACGGTTTTTTGACTGGGCGCGGGGTGCGGCGGCGGCGCGGCAGACGCAACTTTTTTCGGCACGTTGACCAATTGGGCTTGCAAGGGCGGGGGTAAAACTTCGACCGGCGGCGGCAACTCCAGCCCAGGGAGCCATAATAGGAGCAGATGCAGCAACAAGGAGAGCAGCAATGCCAACCCAAAATGCTGCTGGCGACTCAAGGAACCACCACCAAACGACGCAGTTGCTGCACAAACACCGTGCCATTGCCTTCTGTCATGCGTATCTTGCATGGCAAAACCGGCGACTGACGCAACAACCAGATTTCGGTACGGCTTTCGCCCGGCTTGGATTGGTTATCCAGATACCACGTGGCGGGGTTACTGGGCGCCAAGGCACACTGCTCACCGGCGGCGACCACATAGCGCTGGGAATTCATACTCACGCCATTCAGCAACGGAAAAGTGACACTCGTGCCCGCGCGCACGGGCTGAAACATGAACTGATACATGCCACTGAGGCGATCCTGCGCACCGATAGGCAAGGTCAACGTCTGCTGTGCAGCGCCCAAGGTGACGACAACGCTGCCTTTTTGCCAATCAAACAGCGCACTACTGCTGCGCGCCGCATCCTTTTCCCGCACGTAATGAAACGTCAGCGGCCGCAAACCTTGTGCCGTCACTTGACCACTGCTATTGGTTTGAATGGTTTCCGGGCGGAACATGGCCAACAAGCCGACCGGACGCGCCACACTACTGAGCCGATAGCCATCACCTTCGCGCTCGAATTGCTCTTCCACCACCGCGATCAGCATTTCGCCGCGATACAGATCATACGTTGCAGTGATGCGTTGTGGGCTGGCCGCCCACGCACTTGTGACACACCACAACACGCCGAACCCGCACAGCAAACGCCACATACTCACTCCAAACCGGGCGAAATCAGGGCAAAACTGACCTGTTTCTGATGCGAAAATTGCACCTGTCCGTCGCACAACGCCACCTCGCCCTCACACAGCCAGCGTATCGCTTGCGGATAAATACGGTGCTCTTCTTGCAACACACGCTTTGCCAGGCGCGCCTCATCATCATCCGGCATGACCGGCACCGCCGCCTGAATAATGATGGGGCCGTGATCCAGATCGGGGGTGACAAAATGCACCGTGCAACCGTGAATTTTCACCCGATCCTGCAAGGCTCTAGCATGGGTGGACAAACCGGGATACGCCGGCAGCAGCGAAGGATGAATATTGATCAAACGCCCGGAAAAGGCCGCCACAAACTCGGCAGTCAGTATGCGCATAAAGCCCGCCAGAATCACAAAATCAGGCTGATAAGCATCAATCTGCGTCCGCAAAGCTGCATCAAACAGGGCCCGCTCCGGGTAGTCCCGATGCGCAATGACATGTGTTGGCAGGCCATATTCCCTAGCCACCTCCAGCCCCTCAGCATGCGCACGACTACTGATGACCGCCACGACCTCACAGGGCAACCCGACCTGCAACATGGCTTGCATGTTGCTGCCGCGCCCGGAAATCAAAATGACAATTTTCTTCATCGGCCCGCCTACTGCCAAATTCAACCAACCTGCGTTTGGTGTTCGTCTCCGTTGCGGGGACGAATCACACCAATCTGCGCCACAGTTTCACCCGTCGCTTGCAGATGCGCGATGGCCGCAGCGGCATTTTCCGCCGCCACAATCACCACCATACCGATGCCGCAATTAAAGGTGCGGTACATTTCCTGCTGATCGACATTGCCACCTGCTTGCAGCCAATGGAACAACTTGGGCATCTGCCAAGTGGACGCGTCGATGTCCGCCACCACATTGTTTGGCAACACACGCGGCACGTTTTCGGTAATCCCGCCGCCGGTGATATGCGCCATGCCCTTGACGTTGATTTTCTCCATCAGCGACAACATCGGTTTCACGTACAAGCGGGTGGGTGCCATGATGCAATCCGCCAGACTGCGTTCACCGTCGAAGGGCGCATTCAAATCCGGTTGACTACGTTCGATGATTTTGCGCAC
>DHYQ01000026.1:21308-24602 GCA_002414205.1 Gallionellaceae bacterium UBA5126
AGCTTGCCGCAGGCGAAATAATCCAGAAAAAACAGCGGCTCCGCGCCCTGCACCAAAATGTCGTTCACGCTCATGGCCACCAAGTCGATGCCCACGGTATCGTGGCGATTCAGCTCAAACGCCAGCTTCAGCTTGGTGCCCACGCCATCGGTACCGGACACCAGCACCGGCTCCTTGTACTTTTTGGAAATTTCCACCAGCCCGCCAAAGCCGCCAATCCCGGACAGGACTTCGGGGCGCATGGTGCGCTTGGCATAGGGTTTGATGTTTTCAACCAGTTGGTCGCCCGCGTCAATATCAACGCCCGCATCGCGGTAGGACAAGGAAGCATTCGTATTCAAGTTGAGTTCTCGCTTTCTTCAGGATAAAGTGCCGCACAATTTTTCGCCGCGAATTCTACCCGAAATGACCCTCTCTCGCCTCACCGCTGTGCAATGGCTGACGTTTACCGCACTACTCGGTGTGTTGCTGTATTTACTCAGCCCCATTCTGACCCCCTTCGTTGCGGCGGCGATTTTTGCCTATATCTGTAATCCATTGGTGAATCGACTAGAGCGCCACAAGCTGTCGCGCAGCCTGGCGGTGATCGTGGTCATGCTGCTGCTGACGCTGTTGCTGGTGGTACTGTTGCTGATCGTCTTGCCGCTGTTACAAAAGGAAATCGCCTTGCTGATTGCCCGCCTGCCGGACGGGCTGGAAATGCTGCGCACCCGGTTGTTGCCGCATGTGCAAAGCATGGTGGGTAGCAACATCACTTGGGACATTCCCACCTTCAAAAAATTTGCCTTGGATCATCTGCAAAATGCCAGCAGCCTGGCAGGCTATGTACTCCCTTGGTTGTCCAGCCGGGGCGGGGCCATTTTGTCCGCCCTAATCAACATTCTGCTGATCCCGGTTGCCATGTTTTACCTGCTACGCGACTGGAACCGCCTGCTGACCCGTCTGGACAACTTTATCCCCCGCCCCTGGCATAGCAAAATCAGTGAAATCATCACCCAGGTCGATCATGTGCTGGCGGAATTCCTGCGCGGACAAATTTCTGTGATGTTAATCATGAGTGCGTTTTATAGCTTGGCATTATGGCTGACCGGCCTGGAGTTCGCCCTGCCCATCGGGCTGGTCGCCGGCATGCTGGTGTTCGTGCCCTACCTCGGCATGATTCTGGGCTTGGTGCTGGCCACGCTGTCTGCCGTGATGCAGTTCACGCAACTCAGTGAGGTGCTGTGGGTGTGGATCGCTTTCGGCAGCGGCCAGCTTCTGGAGGGCATGCTGATTACCCCGCTACTGGTCGGTGAGCGCGTTGGCTTGCATCCGCTGGCGGTGATTTTTGCCTTGTTGGCCTTCGGACAATTGTTCGGCTTCTTCGGCGTGCTGCTGGCGCTGCCGATGTCGGCGATTTTGCTGGTCGGCCTGCGCCACGCTCAGGGCTGGTATTTCAACAGCAACATGTATCAAAAACGATGAGCCAACTACTGCTGGATCTGTCACTGGCACGCGTGCCCAGCCTGGAGAACTTCGTGGTGGGGCGCAATGCTGAATTGCTGTACCAATTGCGTGCCGCGCTGGAGAGCGGCGAAGGTCTATTCTACTTGTGGGGCGAGCCCGGTAGCGGTTGCAGCCACTTGTTGCAAGCCATGGTACCCGCAGCACAACAGCGCGGCTTGGCAGCAGAGTACACCGTCGCCAGCGTCCCGGATGCCGCCGCACTGGTCGCCGTGGACGAGGTACAGCGCTGCGACGCACACACCCAAATTGCCCTGTTCAACTTGTACAACCACATGCGCGAACAAGGCGGCGTGCTGCTGGTGGCGGGCAATGCCGCCCCGGCGCAACTGGCACTACGCGACGACTTGCGCACCCGTCTGGGCTGGGGACTGGTCTATCAGCTCCACAGCCTGAGTGACCCGGAAAAAGCCCACGCCCTGCACCAATACGCGCACAGCAAGGGTTACGCCCTGCCACATGAGGTGGTTCAGTACCTGCTCACACATGGTCGGCGCGATCTGCCCTCCTTGCTGGCAACGCTGGACGCGCTGGATCAACGTTCCCTAAGCCTGCACCGCGCTCCTTCCATCCCCCTGCTCAAGCAGGTCATGCCCGTCCCTCACTGAATCCCCAGGAATTTTCATGCACATCGCTACCACCGTCGCCGAATTGCGCGCCCGTTTACGCACCGAAACCGCCATCGCTTTCGTCCCCACCATGGGCAATTTGCACGACGGCCACCTCACCCTGATGCGCCAGGCGCGCCAGCACGGCGATTGCGTGGTTGCCAGTATTTTTGTGAATCCGCTGCAATTCGGCCCGAATGAAGACTTTGACCGCTACCCGCGCACCTTTGCCGCCGATTGCGCCAAGATGGAAGGCATCGTGGATGTGGTGTTCGCCCCCAGCGTGGCGGAAATGTACCCGATGTCGCAAAGCGTGTTTGTCGAACCGCCGCCGGTGGCGAATCAACTCTGCGGCGCAAACCGCCCCGGCCATTTTCGCGGCATGGCCACCGTGGTGCTGAAGCTGCTCAACTTGGTACAACCGCACGTGGCACTGTTCGGCAAAAAGGACTACCAGCAACTGCACATCATCCGGCAGATGGTGACGCAATTTAATTTGCCGGTGGACATCATCGGCGGCGAAACCGTGCGCGCCGAGGACGGCCTGGCGCTGAGCTCACGCAACCAGTATCTGGATGCCACCCAACGCGCCGAAGCCGTGCAACTCTCGCGCACCCTGCAACAACTGCGTGATGCCCTGCAACAAGGTGCCACCGATGTCGCCGCACTGGAACAAGCTGCCATCGACCACCTCAGCGCACGCGGCTGGCAAGTCGATTACCTGACCGTGCGCAACCAATCCGACCTCCTCCCCGCCACCCAACCCGCCCGCGTCATCGTCGCGGCGGCCAAGCTGGGCAACACCCGGTTGCTGGATAATCTGGAAGTGGATGGGTAGAGTGGGATCGGTAGGGTGCAATAAGCGCAGCGCATTGCACCAATTCGTTGAATCGAAAGTTTCTTCGGACATCTGGTGCAATGCACTCACGCTTATTGCACCCTACAAAAAACCACTACGGCGCAATCATCTGCGCGTATTCGCTCAATTCCTGCAACAGCGGGACGTGTTCCGGCTGGCTTTGCGCCAGTTGTTCCAGTTGCTGGAAAAACGCCGTCAGGGTCAGCGCGCCGCCCGCACCGTCGTGCAGGCGTGCCGCGCAATGGGCTTGCCAGCGCTCGAATTCTTCCTCGTTCAAACTGTCCGGGAAATTGCGCGCCCGGTAGCGGAACAGCAATTCCGCCA
>DHYQ01000025.1:0-7937 GCA_002414205.1 Gallionellaceae bacterium UBA5126
ATACCCGCCGCCTGTTCTCCTGATATGGCCCCCGCCCAGCGTATTGCGGCCTTACGCGCCGACTTGCAACGCTACAACCACGCCTACTATGTGCTGGACGCCCCCCTCGTTCCCGATGCCGAATATGACCGACTGTTCCGAGAATTGCAGGCGCTGGAAGCGGCGCATCCCGAACTGATTACCCCGGATTCCCCCACCCAACGCGTTGGCGGTCAGGTGCTGGACGGCTTTGCGCCGGTGCGGCACGCCGTGCCGATGTTGTCCATCCGCACCGAAACCGACATCACCGCCGCCGGGGCCAGCCAGTTCGACAGCCGGGTGAAAAACGCCCTGCACACGGACGCCGAGCAGGAATATACCTGCGAGCTGAAATTTGACGGTCTGGCGATCAACCTGCGCTACGAGCGCGGGGTGCTGGTGCAGGCCGCCACGCGGGGTGACGGCGAAACCGGCGAAGACGTTACCCAAAACGTGCGCACCATTCACGCCGTGCCGCTGCGCCTGACCGGCTGCCAGGCCGAGGTGCTGGAAGTGCGCGGCGAGGTGTTTATGAGCCGCCGCGATTTCAACCGCTACAACGATCAGCAGCGCGCCGCTGGCTTGCCGACGCTGGTCAATCCGCGCAATGCGGCGGCAGGCAGCATCCGCCAGCTCGACCCGGCACTGGCCGCCAAGCGCCCGTTGTCGTTTTTTGCCTACGGGCTGGGCGAAGTGCGCGGCTGGAACTTTCCCACCAGCCACAGCGCCGTGCTGGATGCCTTAGCCGGATTCGGCCTGCCGGTATGCGCCGAGCGCGCCGTGGTAAGCGGCGCGGCGGGCTTGATGGCTTTTCACCAGCGCATCGGCCAGCAGCGCGAAAGCCTGCCGTTCGACATCGACGGCGTGGTCTATAAGGTCAATCGGCTGGATTTCCAGCGCGCATTGGGCTTTGTCAGCCGCGAACCGCGTTGGGCCTGCGCGCACAAATTCCCGGCGGAGGAGCAAATGACCGTGCTGCGCGCCATCGACATCCAAGTCGGGCGCACCGGCAAACTGACCCCGGTGGCCAAGCTGGTGCCGGTGTTCGTCGGCGGCACCACCGTGTCCAACGCCACCCTGCACAACGAAGACGAAACCCGCCGCAAGGACGTGCGCGTGGGTGACACGGTAATCGTGCGCCGCGCCGGGGACGTGATTCCCGAAGTGGTGGGCGTGGTGCTGGAAAAACGCCCGGCGGACGTGGGCGCGCCCTTTGATTTGCAGCAGCAGTTGCAGGGGCAATGCCCCGTATGTGGCAGCCACATTGTGCGCGAAGCCGGGGAAGCCGACTGGCGTTGCAGCGGCGGCTTGTCTTGCCCAGCGCAACTGAAACAGGCGATTCTGCATTTCTCTTCGCGCCGCGCCATGGACATCGAAGGGCTGGGCGACAAGCTGGTGGATCAACTGGTGGATGGCGGCTGGGTCAAGCTGCTGCCGGATTTGTATCGCCTCGACCTGCCGACCTTGGCCGGGCTGGAGCGCATGGCGGACAAGAGCGCACAAAACCTGCTGGCCGCGCTGGACAAGAGCCGCCACACCAGCCTGAATCGTTTCCTGTACGCGCTGGGCATCCGCCATGTCGGCGAAAGCACCGCCAAGGATTTGGCGCGGCATTTCGGCACGCTGGACGCCATGTTGAGTGCCACGCTGGAACAACTGTTGCAAGTGCCGGATGTCGGCCCGGTGGTGGCGCAAAGCATCGTGGATTTTTGCGCCGAAGCGCATAACCAGCGCGTGATTGCCGACCTGCGCCAGTATTTGAGCTGGAGCGAGCAGGCCGTGGCTCAAACCCAGCCACTGGCCGGATTGACTTTTGTCCTCACCGGCACCTTGCCCAGCATGAGCCGCGACGAAGCCAAAGCCAAACTGGAAGCCCTAGGGGCCAAAGTCAGCGGCAGCGTGTCGAAAAAAACCCACTTTGTTGTGGCCGGGGCCGAGGCCGGTAGCAAGCTGGACAAGGCGCTGGCACTGGGCGTGCCGGTGCTGGACGAAGCGCAACTGTTGGAGAAATTGCAATGATGAAAAAAGTCCGCAAGGCGGTGTTCCCGGTCGCTGGCATGGGCAGTCGCTTTTTGCCTGCCACCAAGGCCAGTCCCAAGGAAATGATGGCCGTGGTGGATAAACCCTTGATTCAGTACGCGGTGGAAGAGGCCGTGGCTGCCGGGATTACCGACATGGTGTTTATCACCGGGCGTAACAAGCGCGCCATCGAGGATCATTTTGACAAGGCTTATGAGCTGGAAGCGGAGTTGGAAGCACGTGGCAAAATGGAATTGCTGCGTATCGTGCAGGAAGTGATTCCGCCGCATATCAACTGCATCTACATTCGCCAGCCGGAAGCGCTGGGGCTGGGGCACGCCGTGCTGTGCGCCCGCCCGGTGATTCAGGATGAACCCTTCGCGGTGATTCTGGCGGATGATTTGATTGACGGCGAAACGTCTATCGTTAAGCAGATGGTGGAGGTGTTTGCCCGTCAGCGTTGCTCGGTACTGGGGGTGCAGGATGTGCCCCGCGATCAGACCCGGCAATATGGCATCGTCGCGGCGCAGCCGATTTCCGAGCGGCTGGAGGAAGTACACGGCATCGTGGAGAAACCTGCGCCGGAAGTCGCCCCGTCTACCTTGGCGGTGGTGGGGCGCTACATTTTGACCCCGCGCATTTTCGACCATCTGGAAAAAGTCCAGGCCGGGGCCGGGGGCGAAATCCAGCTTACCGACGGCCTGGCGGCGCTGATGGCGGAAGAGCGCGTGGTGGCCTATCGCTTTCAGGGCACCCGTTATGACTGCGGTTCCAAGCTGGGCTATTTGCAGGCCAGCGTGGCGCTGGGCTTGCAACATCCTGAAGTCAAGGCGGAATTTGCCGCCTATCTGCAACAACTGACCTTGCCCTGAGCGGCGGATCAAGGAGGGAAATATGCTGGCTATCATCGGAGGGCGTGGACTGACCGCCCTGAGCAATTTGAATATTACCCATCGTCAGGTGATGCGCACGCCGTATGGTGAGCCGTCCGGGGCGTTCCTGTTTGGCATGTTGAACGGCCACGAGGTGATTTTTCTGGCCCGACATGGCTATGCCTATACCATTCCGCCGCATCTGGTGAACTATCGCGCCAATCTGTGGGCCTTGCGTGAGCAGGGGGTCACCGAGATCATTTCCGTATCCACCGTTGGTGGCATTCGTGCGGATTTGCATCCGGGAATGCTAGTGGTGCCGGATCAGGTGATCGACTACACCCATGGCCGCGATGCCACGTTCTTTGAAACCCGTGACGAGGTGTATCGCAATGTCGATTTCACGGATCCTTACAGCGAATGTTTACGGCAGCGCATCCTGTATGCCGCTGGGCAAAGTGGGCAAGCCTGTGTCAATGGCGGGGTGTATGCCGCGACGCAAGGCCCTCGGCTGGATACGCGTGCGGAAATCAATCGCTACGAGCGCGACGGGGCAGACATGGCGGGGATGACCGGGATGCCGGAAACGGCACTGGCAAAAGAGCTGGCGCTGGACTATGCCACTTTGGCCGTGGTCGCTAATTACGCCGCTGGGCGTGGTGATAACCAACACAGCATCAAAATGGAAATGGTGAATGCCACCGCTGCGGATGCCATGGAGCGGGTGCGCAGTATTCTGGCGTATGTGGTGTGTTGCGAGGAGATGAACTTCTGTGGCCGTTAAAGAGGTCTTGAAAATGGGCGATCCTCGGCTATGGCAAAAATCCGCCGCCGTCATCCAATTTGATACGCCGGAATTGCATACCTTGATCGCCGATATGCGGGACACCATGCGTGCTGAACAGGGCGTGGGCCTGGCAGCGCCACAAATCGGTGTGCCGTTGCGGGTGGTGGTGTTTGGCGTACAATCCAGCCCGCGCTACCCGGATGCCGCTAGTGTGCCGGATACCGTCCTTATCAATCCGGTGCTGCTGCCGTTATCGGATGAATGCGAGGTTGGCTGGGAAGGTTGCCTCAGTGTGCCGGGGCTACGGGGTGAGGTGTCGCGTTTCCAGCAATTGCGCTATCAGGGGTTTGATGTGCATGGCGCCTTGATCGATCGCACCGTCAGTGGTTTTCATGCGCGGGTGGTACAGCACGAGTGCGACCATCTGGACGGGGTGTTGTATCCCATGCGCATGACGGATATGCGTCGGTTCGGCTTTGTGCATGCGCTATTTCCCGGACGTCAGGTCGAAAGTGCGGGGGAGTAAACGTGATGCCGCTGATGTGCTGCATCACTCATTGAATATTTTTCCATCGTGTACCCTTACTTGAGAATTCAGCATTGGCTGGCCGCATGGTGGTGTGGCTGGATGCTGTTGTGCGCGTCCAGCGTGTGGGCGAGTCCGGTACAGGAAATTCGTGTGGGGGTGTTAGCGTTCCGCGAGGTGCAATCGACCCAAACGGCTTGGCAGCCCACCATCGACTATCTGAATAGCCAAATTCCCGAATACCACTTCACCCTGCAAGCCATGTACTTCCCGGACATGGACAAGGCGGTGCGTGAAAAACGCGTGGATTTTCTGCTGACCAATCCGGGACGCTACATCGTCTTGCAGGCCGAGTTCGGCATTGAAGCCGTTGCCACCTTGATACGGCTGCAAAGTGGTCATCCGGTTAACAAGTTTGGTTCGGTCATTTTTACCCGTGCCGATCGCAGCGACATCAATAAATTTAGCGACTTGCCGGGTAAAACACTGGTGGCAGTGAGTGAGCAATCCTTTGGTGGCTTCCTGATTCCACGCTGGGCGCTGCTGCGGGGCGGCGTGTCGATTAAGCAGTTTGACAAGGTGCATTACGTCGGTATGCCACAAGACCGGGTCGTGCATGAAGTGTTGGGTGGGACGGCAGACGTGGGTTTCGTGCGCACCGGGGTGCTGGAGGGCATGATACGGGAAAACAAAATCCAGGCTGGGCAGATTAAGGTCATCAATCCTCAAAGCAAGGAAGTATTTCCCGAAATGCTGTCCACCGATCTCTATCCAGAATGGCCTATGGCGGTGATGCCACATGTTGCGGAATCCTTGGGAAAACAGGTGGCTCGCGCCTTGCAGGACATTCAGGCCAATGATTATGCCGCACGTGCGGGGGGCTACTACGGTTTTTCAGAACCGGGCGAATATGCTTCGGTCGAGGCGGTGATCCTGCGGCTGCAAATGGAACCGGATGCTGACGGCAGCCTGGATTGGCGTGATATTTACCGCCGTTACCCCAAGGTTACCTTGGGTGGTCTGGTGGGCATGAGTCTGGGGTTGTGGTTGGGCGTGTTGTATTTCTGGCGTACCAATCGCCAAATGCGCCGCCATCAATTGGAACGGGATCGGTTGTCGTTGCATTTACAAATTGCCAATAACACCCTGGAGGAAAAAATCGTCCAGCGTACCGAGCAGATTCAAACCTTGCAGTCGAACTTGCAGCGCATGCTGGATTCCATGGCCGAGGGCATGTATGGCGTCGATACGCAGGGTTGCTGCACCTTCGTCAACGCAGCATTTTTGCGCATGCTGGGCTTTGAGCGTGCAGATGAGGTGATCGGCAAGCATATCCACGAGCTGATCCATTACGCCTACCCCGATGGTACGCCGTATCCCAGTACGTCCTGCCGCATGTATCTGGCGTACATGGCGCGACAGGAAGTCAACGTTGATGATGAGGTGTTCTGGCGCAAGGATGGCACGCCGCTGGCGGTGGAGTATTGGTCGCATCCCATTGTCGAAAATGGCGAAGTGATCGGGGCGGTGGCGACTTTTCTGGATATTACCGAGCGTAAAAAAGCTGAATCGGTGCGATTGCGCAATCAAGTCGTGGTGGAGACTGCCCAGGATGGTTTCTGGATGGTGGATATGCAAGGGCGCCTGCTGGAAGTCAACCAGGCGTATGAGCGCATGTCGGGCTACTGTCGTGACATGCTGTTGCAAATGCATATTTCGCAGCTCGAAGCCATTGAGAAATCGCCCGCCGCCGTACAGGCGCACATGGAGCGCATTGTCAGTCAGGGCTTCGATCACTTTGAAACGCGGCATCGTCGTCAGGATGGTCGTGAAGTGGATATGGAGGTTTCCGTTACCTTTGAGCCGCAACTACGGCTGTTTTTTGCATTCTCGCGCGACATCAGTGAGCGTAAAAAAACCGAGAAAGCCATCCATCAACTGGCGTTCTACGACACCCTGACAGGGCTACCCAATCGGCGTTTGTTGCTGGATCGTTTGCAAAATGCCTTGGCCGTGAGTGCGCGTAACCAGCGTCATGGTGCGGTGATGTTTCTGGATCTGGATCGTTTCAAAATTTTGAATGACACCCAGGGGCACGATGTCGGTGATTTGCTGTTGATCGAGGTGGCGCGACGGTTGCAGGCCAGTACCCGTGATATTGACGTTGTGTCGCGCATTGGGGGGGACGAGTTTGTGGTGGTGCTGGAAATGCTGGAGGACGATGCGCAGGAAGCCGCCCGGCAAGCCAGTCAGGTGGCGGAAAATATTCGGGAGACGCTTGCGCAACCCTACCAGTTGCGCAAGCACGTTCACTACACCTCTCCGAGCATTGGTGTGGTGCTGTTTCAGGGGCTGGCGCACAGTGTGGAAACCCTGCTGAAACATGCGGATACCGCCATGTATCAGGCGAAAAACGCCGGGCGGAATGCGGTTCGCTTTTTTGATCCGGCGCTGCAAGCTGAACTACAGGCGCGCATTCAATTGGAGCAGGCACTGCACCTCGCCTTGACTCAACGCGAGTTCCGCCTGTTTTATCAGGTGCAGGTGGATTTGCAGGGCAGGCTTGTTGGCGCAGAAGCCTTGTTACGCTGGGCGCAGCCAGGACAGGCCTTGCAAACCCCGCAGACCTTTATCACCTTGCTGGAAGAGAGTGGCTTGGTCGTACCGGTGGGTTTGTGGGCCTTGCGCACGGCCTGTGAGCAACTGATGCGCTGGCAAGCGTGCCCGGAAATGCGTCATCTCACCTTGGCGGTCAACGTCAGCGCGCGGCAGTTCCGGGAAATTGATTTTGTACCGCAGTTGCAGCAGATTTTGGCCACCACTGGCGCACCGGCACGGCGTTTGCAACTGGAGTTGACCGAAGGCACGGTGCTGGCGGATGTGGAAGAGACCATTGCCAAAATGAAGCAGTTGCGGCGCATGGGCATTTCGCTGTCCATGGATGATTTTGGTACCGGTTATTCCTCGCTGCATTACTTGAAGCGCCTGCCGCTGGATCAGGTCAAGATTGACCGTGCCTTTGTGCGCGACATTGCGACCGATCCCAATGATGCCGCCATTGTCGAAGCCATTATCGCCATTTGTCACGCCTTGGATTTGCATGTGATTGCCGAAGGGGTGGAAGACACCGCACAACTGGACTTTCTCAAACAGCATGGTTGCCATGCCTTCCAGGGCTATTTGTTCGGCAGCCCAGTTGTCGAGGATGCCTTGCTGGCACATCTGACCATTTCCCAATCCCGTTGGGCCGCTTACTTTCTCTGATTACCCCCATTACTTGCATGACCGAAAAACCGCTCTCCCCGTTGGCGCAAAAGCGCCAGGCGCGCTTGGCCGCGCTGTCCGCCATTGAATTTCCCGCCGATTTGCCGGTGGTGCTCAAGCGCCAGTTGCTGGCCGAAACCATCGCCAAACATCAGGTCGTCATCGTCTGCGGTGAAACCGGCTCCGGCAAAACCACGCAGTTGCCGAAGATTTGTTTGCAACTGGGCCGTGGCGTGAAGGGCTGCATCGGCCATACCCAGCCCCGGCGGGTGGCGGCGCGCAGTGTGGCGACGCGCATTGCGGTGGAGTTGAAAACCGAGCTGGGCGGGGTGGTGGGCTACAAGGTGCGCTTCCACGACAAGGTCTCGCCGGAAACCAGCGTCAAGCTGATGACCGACGGCATTTTGCTGGCGGAAATCCACCACGACCCGCTGCTGCGCCAGTACGACAC
>DHYQ01000025.1:8015-17744 GCA_002414205.1 Gallionellaceae bacterium UBA5126
TATTTGAAGCAACTGCTGCCGCGTCGGCGCGATTTGAAAGTCATCATCACCTCCGCCACGCTGGATGCCGAGCGCTTTGCCCAGCACTTCGGCGCGCAAATCATCGAAGTGTCCGGGCGCAGCTACCCGGTGGAAATCCGCTACCGTCCGCCGCAGACCAATGACGACGGCGAATTGCCGGATGTGCCGCAGGCCGTGAGCCATGCGCTGGACGAATTGGCGGCGGGCGGCTTGCGCGGCGATGTGCTGGTGTTTTTGCCCGGCGAGCGCGAAATCCGCGACACCAGCGAAGCGCTGCGCAAACATCATCCACGCGGCATCGAGGTGTTGCCGCTGTTCTCGCGCCTGACGGCGGCGGAGCAGGATCGGGTGTTCAAGCCCGGCCAGCAACGCCGGGTGGTGCTGGCCACCAACGTGGCGGAAACCTCGCTTACCGTGCCCAACATCGGCTACGTGATTGACGCCGGGCTGGCGCGCATCAATCGCTACAGCCTGCGGCAAAAAGTCGAGCAACTGCACATCGAAAAAATCTCCCGCGCCGCCGCCAACCAGCGCGCCGGGCGCTGCGGGCGGGTGATGAGCGGGGTGTGCGTGCGCCTGTACGCCGAGGACGATTTCAACCAGCGCCCGCCCTACACCGACCCGGAAATTTTCCGCGTGTCGCTGGCCACGGTGATTTTGCGCATGAGCGCGCTGCAACTGGGCGAAGTCAGCGAATTCCCCTTTTTGGAGCCGCCCACGCCGCGCATGATTGCCGACGGCTATCAGTTGCTGAACGAGCTGAACGCGCTGGACGAGCAACGCCAACTCACTCCGCTTGGCCACGAGTTGGCCAAGCTGCCGCTGGATCCGAAAATCGCCCGTCTGCTACTGGCCGGGCGGCAGTATCACTGCCTGACGGAAATTCTCATCATCGCCAGCGCCTTGTCGCTGCAAGACCCCCGCGACCGCCCGCTGGAGCGGCAGGAGGCCGCCGACGCGGCGCACAAACGTTTTGCCGACGAGCGCTCGGATTTTCTGGCCTTCCTCAAAATCTGGGCCTGGTTCGAGCAGGCTGTGGCGCACAAAAAATCCAACCGCCAACTGGCCGATGCGTGCCGCGAGGCGTTTCTATCGCCGCTGCGCCTGCGCGAATGGCGCGAGTTGCACCAGCAATTGCACGCCCAAGTGGCCGAGATGGGCTTGCGCAGCAACGAGCAACCGGCGACCTATGAGCAAATCCACAAGGCGCTGCTGTGCGGCCTGCTGGGCAATATCGGCATGAAGGGCATGGAGGGCAACGAATACCTCGGCGCACGCGGCATCAAGTTCATGCTGGCCGCCAACTCGGTGCTGGCGAAAAAAGGCACGAAGTGGGTGATGGCGGGCGAGTTGGTGGAAACCCATCGCTTGTACGCCCGCACGGTGGCGCGCATTGAGCCGGAGTGGCTGGAAGAAGTCGGCAACCATCTGATTAAGCGCCACTATTACGACCCGCACTGGGAAAAGAAACCGGCCCAAGTCAACGCTTACGAGCGCAGCACCTTGTATGGCCTGCTGCTGAATCCCAAGAAACGCGTGCATTACGGCCCGATGGCCCCGGACGAGGCGCGGACGGTGTTTATTCGTCAGGCGCTGGTCGAGGGCGAATTCGATACCCGTGCGCCTTTTTTTGCCCACAACCACAAGCTGATTCACGACATCGAGGCGCTGGAGCATAAATCGCGCCGCCCGGATGTGCTGGTGGATGACGAGCTGATTTTTGCCTTTTACGACAGCAAGGTGCCCGCCGGGCTGCACAACGGCGCGGCCTTTGACGCCTGGCGTAAGGAAGCCGAGCGACAACAACCCAAGCTGTTGTTTTTGCAGAAAGAAGACCTGATGCGCCACCAGGCGGCAGGGATTACCACCGAGCAATTCCCGCCGCAACTGCGCATGAACCAGGTCAATTACGCGCTGGGCTACCACTTTTCGCCCGGCAAGGCAGACGACGGCATTACCCTGACCGTGCCGCTGGCGCTGATTAACCAGGTGATCCCGGAGCGCTGCGAGTGGCTGGTGCCCGGCGTGCTGGCGGAAAAAATCGCCCAACTGGTAAAAACCTTGCCGCAAAAGCTGCGTCGGCATTGCGTGCCGGTGCCGGAGTTCGCGGCGGAATTCTGCCGCGCCGTGCCCGCCGACAACACCCCGCTGTTGCAGGCGCTGAACCGCTATCTGCGCGAGCAAAAACAAATCGACCCGCCGCAGGATGCCTATCGCGCCGAGCAACTGCCCGCGCATTTGTTCATGAATTTCCGCGTCGTGGATGAGCACGGGCGGCAACTGGGCATGGGGCGCGATTTTGCAGACTTGCGCGACAAACTGGCCCCGCGCCACGCCACCGCGCCAGTCGTCGATGTCGGCAAGGACAGCGACGCCGTAGCCGAAACGCGCCACAGCAGTTGGGATTTTGGCGACTTTGCCGACACCCGCGAAGTGAAACGCGCCGGGCAAAAAGTCATCTTGTTCAATGCCTTGGTGGATGACGGCGACGCGGTGCTGCTGCGCGCTTTCGACCAGCGCGACGCAGCGCTGGCGGCGCACCGGGGCGGGCTGCGGCGCTTGTTCATGCTGCTGCTGAAGGATCAGGTCAAGTATCTGGAAAAAAACCTGCCCGACGCGCAACGGCTGGGCATGTTGTACATGGCGCTGGGCACGCCGCAGGAATTGCAGCAACAGATTTTCGCCATGACCTTCGACCGCTGCTGCCTCAACGATCCGTTGCCGACCAGCGCCGCCGCCTTCGCCGAACGCGGCAAGGCCGCCAAGGCCCGTCTGCTGTTGGTGGCGCAGGAATTGGCCCGCCTGGCCGGGCAAGTCCTGACCGAATACCAGGCGGTGCAAAAACTCCTGCCCACCCTGAAAGCCCACCCGGCAGTGCAAAAGGACGTGCGCGAACAACTGGAATTTTTGTTGCCGAAAAACTTCGTCGCCCTCACCCCCTACGAGCGCCTGCAACACGTCCCGCGCTACCTGAAAGGCATTCAACTCCGCGCCGAAAAACTGCGCAACAACCCCAGCCGCGACGCCCAATGCCTGCAACAAATGCAGCCCCTGCTGCAAGCCTGGCAAAAACGCCGCAGCGAACGCGACGAATTCGCCTGGATGCTGCAAGAACTCCGCATCTCCCTGTTCGCGCAGGAATTGAAAACGCCAGTGATTGTGTCGGTGAAGCGGCTGGAGAAAATGTTGGCGGGCAAGTAGGGCGGGTTCGCGCAGCAACCCGCCGATTTTGGCAGGGAAAGTTGTCTGGCACACATCGGGTCAATCGCTATAATGTGCCACCCGCCCCACACCCAGCATTTCCCGCAAATTAGCAGGTAGGGGCGGTTAGCGCAGCGTCACCGCACGGATGGCGGGAATAAAAAGGACGATTACGCTGCGCTAATCGTTACGCGGCTCTATTTTCTGCCCGTAAACATCAACTCAATTCACCAGCCTGCTTGATTACAAAAAGGCTGTCCAAAAGTGCCCCCGGCGTTTCCTGACAAGCCAGACACCAACGAACAAATAACATGACATCAATAAAATTTTCTCCCCTTTCTATTTTAGAAATGTAGGATTGACCAACGCCCAGTTCTTTGGCCAATTGCTGTTGTGTCAACTCAGCCGCCAGACGCATCAACCGCAGCCTCTTGCTGATCGCTACATACTTCGTGTTGTAGAGTGAATTATTCATCCGGGCGATTTTCTAGCTCGTTTTGGAATATCCAAAACAGGCATAAAAAATTCCTTTTAGGAATTTTATGTGCCAGAATCCCAGAATGGTGATCGTTTTAAAGGCCTCAAGTGAGCCTGAGGCTTCATTTTATTGCTTGTCAAACCTTATCCTGTCTTCGTGAGGCAATACATGTACAGAAAAGAGTCTTACGTTCATGCCCTGATCAGGACAACATTGGATGCGGTTATTTCCATTGATCACGATCAGAACATCATCGTTTTTAATCCGGCTGCCGAGCACATTTTTGGTTATCGTGCGGAAGAGGTGCTGGGCAAGCAGCTCGACCTACTGATTCCAGTCCGCTTTCGGAACAAACACAAGTTGGCAATTGAAAAATTTGATCAGCCGGGCGTTCAGGCTCGCTCCATGTACAGCCAGGGCGAGTTGCTTGGGGTACGCAAAAGTGGGGAAGAGTTCGCTATTGAGGCTTCGATCTCCAAGTTGAAAATAGAGGGGAAAATAGTATTCACCGCCATTTTGCGTGATATTTCCGAACGAAGACGCTTAGAGCACGAGCTGCGCAAAAATGAAATCCGCCTTAACGAGATATTTGAGAACCTTTCCAGTGGTGTCGCCATTTACCGAGCCTCACCGGACGGGCAACATTTTTACTTCACGGCCCTGAACCGCTCCGCTGAACAAATCGAACAAGTCCGACGTCAAGATGTAATTGGCAAAAATGTACAGGAAGTTTTTCCCGGTGTCGTCAAATTTGGTCTGTCCGATGTCTTTCGGCGCGTCTGGCAAACGGGAAAAAGTGAACATGTGCCGACCGCCTATTATTCCGACCAGCGCATCAGCGGCTGGCGGGAAAATCATGTGTACAAACTCAGCAATGGTGAAGTCGTCGCCATCTACAACGACCGCACCGAGGAAATGCAGGAAGCGGAAAAAATGCGCCAACTTGCCTATCTCGATCAGTTGACTGGCTTGCCCAACCGCACGCTGTTGTGGGATCGCCTGCAACAATCTCTGATTGCTTCCCGACGAGACAAGAAAACACTGGCGGTAATCTTCATCGACCTGGATCGCTTTAAACCGGTCAACGACCAATTGGGGCATGACATTGGCGATTTGTTGCTAATCACGGTTGCCGAGCGTATGCGCCGCTGCATTCGGGAATCCGATACGCTATCGCGTCTGGGAGGGGACGAATTTGTGGCCCTGCTGCCCAGCCTGAAATCCAAATCTGCGGCCCTGAGCGTGGCCGAAAAATTGCTGGCAACCATTAAACAGCCCTACATTCTGCATGACCACCCCATTGAAATTTCCGCCAGCATTGGATTGGCATTTTATCCGCGTGATGGACGAGATGAGCAGACCTTGCTGAAGCACGCAGACAGTGCCATGTATCAGGCTAAAAACAACGGACGCAATGGGATTGTCTTGTACGGAACAGCGGACAACGTGATCAGCTCGTAGCTAGGTAGGGTGCGAAACTTTGTTGCGCAGGCATATAAAAACTTTAAAATTCAAACTGATGCGATAATTTTCGGTGCACCCGTCGCACCCTACAACGGCCAAAAAACAGGCGGGTTTGCATGGCAGCTCGCCTGTTTTTTATCCCCGCTGATGCCACTGCGATGGCTTTCGTCGCTACTTGCCGTGCGCAATCCGTTATCATGCGCGGCCATTTTTCATTCATCCCATCCGCCCATGACTTATCTTGCCCGTGCCCGTTGGTGGTTGCCCTTGGGGCTGTTTGTGCTTTCGGTGACGTGGGGCTACACGTGGGTGTTGGCGAAGCAGGCGCTGGCGTTTGCGCCGCCGTTTGCGTTTGCGGCGGAGCGCTGTGTGGGTGGGGCGTTGGCGTTGTTTTTGGCGTTGAAGTGGATGGGCCGACCGTTGACCTTGGCCGCGCCCGGCGCGACGCTGGCGATTGGTCTGGCGCAGGTGACGGGGTTTATGTTGTTCCAGAATTGGGCGCTGGTGGAGGGCGGGCCGGGCAAGACGGCGGTGTTGATTTTTACCATGCCGATTTGGACCTTGTTGTTGGGCTGGCCGGTGCTGGGCGAACGGGTGCGCGGCAAGCAATGGTGGGCGGCGGGCAGCACGTTGCTGGGGTTGTTGCTGATTATTGAGCCGTGGAATATGCACACCAGTTTGTTCAGCAAATTTTTAGGGGTGATGGCGGCGTTGTGCTGGGCCATCGGCACGGTGCTGGTGAAACGCTTGCGGGCGCGGCAATCGGTGGATTTATTGGCGTTAACGGCCTGGCAGATGTTGATCGGGGCGGTGCCATTGGTGGGGTTGGCGGCGCTGGTGCCGGAACATGCGACGCACTGGTCGGGGTCTTACATCGGGATTCTGGTGTTCATGTCCATTGTCAGCACGGCGTTTTGTTGGTGGTTGTGGATTACCTTGCTGGATCGGGTGCCGGCCTGGGAGGCCAGTTTGTCAGTGTTGGGCACGCCGGTGGTGGCGATTGTGTCCTCGCGCCTACTGTTGGGCGAGGATTTCAAAAGCAGCGAAATGGCCGGAATTGTGTTGATTGGTAGCGGTTTGGCCTTGTTGTCGCTGCTGGGCTGGGCGGCGAGTCGGCGGGTGCGTTCATGAGTTTGTCAGAACGCCAGACATGAAAAAACCCCGCCGTTGCGGGCGGGGTTTTGTGTACTGCGGGTGTGAAACGTTGAACTTAGAAGTTCACAACCACGCCGGCGGAGATCACGCTGGCGTTAACGTTGGTCTTGCCGCCCAGTGCGTTCAGCGTGGCGATAGGGTAGCTATCCCAGCCGAAACGCACGCCAACGCTGTTGGAAACGTTGTATTGACCACCGATACCATAGGACAGGCCAGTGCGAGTTGTACCTGCACCGATGGCAGCGGAAGCGGAAGTGGTCTTGGAGCTGGAGAAGCCCAGCTTGCCGTACAGGTCGAAGCTGCTGGTTACAGGCAGGGTGCCCACAGCGGACAGGGTGAAGGCGTCGCCCTTGGCAGTGTTGCCACGCAGGTCAGTCACCTTGCCAACGCCAGTGAAGCTGGCTTCAGCAGCCAGGTTGCGGCTGAACTTGTAGCCTACCAGGCCACCGTAAACGAATTCAGAAGTCTTGTTCATGCCAGCGGTGCTGTTCAGGCCTGGCTTGCCGCTACCCAAAGTAGCACCAACATAGATGCCTTGATCAGCGGCGAAAGCGGAACCTGCAACAGCGGACAACAGTACAGCAGCAACGATTTTTTTCATTTTGATTTCCTTTGTGTGAATGACCATAAAAAAATTACAGCGAGCGCTCAGAGCTGGATTTGTAAAAAAAGTTCCACAAAGTTGCTCAACAATTTAAAAAAATTGAAAAAAAACCCCGCCTAGGCGGGGTTTGCAACTTTGCTGTTAGCTCGTTGCGACAAAAATTACTTCTTGTCAGCAGGAGCGGCAGCAGCGCCGGAAGCGGCTTCAGCAGCAGCAGGAGCGGAAGCAGCAGCAGCGCCGGAAGCAGCGTCAGCAGCAGCAGGAGCGGAAGCAGCAGCGGAAGCAGGTGCTTCAACCACGGCTGGAGCAGGAGCGGCTGTTTCAGCAGGCTTTTCGCCACAAGCAGTCAGAGCCAGAGCCAGCATTGCAACAACGAGTGCGGATTTCTTCATTTTCATTCCTTGAAGTAAGTTAGTATTAAGTTAAGATAGCTTTGCTTGGTTTAGGCGTGATGCCTTAACCAAAGACGCGCCATTCTACCAGTGTCGGAAAGAAAATCTAGTGTGCTGGGGAGTTTTTTTGTGTTTCTAGCTACAGTCGGAATTCGCTGGCATGGCCGACTTTTTTGGACGCACTCCACAAGTCCATAAAGTAGCTCTGATAGTGGCGACCGTTTGCGTTGTCTTGTCGTTCCAATACCCCTTGAGGCTGATCAAAGTGAAAGCGGCGTACACAGTGTGTGCCATCCGCTACCGCAAATGGGGTGGCAATATGTCGCAGAGTTTGCGGCAACTGATACAAAGACATTTGGCTGCCAAAGTGCTGTAGCAAACTCAAGATGCGTGGACAGTGTTGTAACACGTAGCTGGCATCTTGAACCAACAAGTAGAGCCGATTGGCTGGATTAGACAGCAGGAAGGCACGCAACTGGTCATGGTAGGCCAAGCTATTGAACCCCAAACTGTCAAAATTTTTGTCGAACACGCAGAGGGTGTGTTGTGCCAGTCCACAGACCTGCGCCAGGGCGGTGGCGTAATCGGACAGGCGATCGAAGGTCTGGATGTTGGGGTTGTCTTCAGTCATGTCATGCCTCCAGCAGTAGGTAGCCGTCTAGATACCATTCATATAACGCAGCCGTCACGGTGGCCGGATATTGTCCGGCGGATAGATGCCGTTGATCTGCCAGCGACAACAGGCAAGCATAATCAGCAGGCGTCAGTGGATAGGCTTCACCATTGACAAATAAAGTGTCGTCCCGAGCCAGCATCTGGGTTTTCAAATTCAGCACCACGCCGTGCTTTTTCAGGGCGGTGGTAAATTTTTTATCGCTCAGTGCCGGTTCTGGCGGATCAAAATAAATATGTGGCTTGGGTTCGCTCAAATAGCAGCCGAGGAAATTGGCGATGTCCTCCTTGTCCCACTGGACGCGGGCAATGGCGTTGCCGACTTTCTCCAGCATGGCATCACTGATTTCGGCGGGGTGTGTCTGCGCGCACAGATCCGGGTCGGTATAGACCCCATCCACGCTAATGCGGTCTTGCAGATAGACCAGAAACTGTTCAGCCAACTCCTGATGCGTCGGGGTACGGAAGCCGATGGAGTAGGTCATGCAGTCATCTTCGGCGATGCCGTTGTGCGCGCAGTGTGGTGGCAGATACAGCATGTCACCAGGTTCCAGGATCCATTCCTGCTCCACCTGGAAATTTTTCAGGATGCGCAACGGTGCGCCTTCAATCAAGGTGTGATCGGATTGGGTGGAAATCTGCCAGCGGCGATGACCGTAGCCTTGCAGCAGAAACACATCATACGCATCGAAATGTGGCCCGACACCACCGCCCTTGGGCGCAAAGCTGACCATCAAATCATCCAGCCGGGCATGCGGGATAAAGTTGAATTGGCGCAGCAAGTCAGTTCCTTCTGGCAGAGAGTGATTCACGCCCTGCACCAGCACCGACCACAGTTTTTTGCCGAAATGGGCAAAATCCCGCTTCTCGAACGGTGAATGTTGCAAGGTGAATTGGCCACGCGACTGGGTGACAATGCGCGCCTGCACATCCGGGTCGCACGCCAGATCAATCAGGGCTTGCGGATCAAGCAAACCCGCAAAGCCGGGCACGGCCTGACGGATCAACAAGGGTTTTTTCTGCCAATAATCGCGTAAAAATTCAGCGACGCTTAAATTGCCTAGGAGGGGGAGTGGAGTATTCATGGCGCGGATTATATCGCCGCGTTGCGCCGAATGAACACCCGGAAAATAATTCGTGCCGCAAGATAAAAGCATTTAGAATGCCGGGCGGCGGCGACCTGTATGGTATAGGTTGTTTGTATTTACCTGGATTGAAGGAATTGAAATGAAAGTTGTTAAAGATACCGTCGTGTCCCTGCGCTACGAATTGTTCGACGTTGAGGGTGCATTGCTGGAAAAAGTAGAAGATCCTATCAGCTACCTGCACGGCGGCTACGACGGGATTTTCCCGTTGGTGGAAGAAGCCTTGCATGAAAAATCCGCAGGTGATGCGGTGGTCGTGACACTGACACCGGAAGATGGCTTTGGCGAATACGACCATAACTTGGTCGAAGTCGAGCCACGCAGCGCATTCCCCAAGGAACTGGAAGTGGGCATGCAGTTTGAGGGTGCGCCTGAAGAAGCCGACGAAGACGACTTCCTGCTCTACACCGTGGTAGACATCACTGATGACGAAGTGACAGTCGATGGCAATCATCCGCTGGCAGGCAAGACGCTGGTCTTCAAGTGCACCATCGCGGGTGTGCGCGCCGCGACAGCGGAAGAGCTGGATCACGGTCATCCACATGACGACGGCACAAGCTGCTAATCGCTGACCGGCGATAAAAGCAAACAGGCACC
>DHYQ01000054.1 GCA_002414205.1 Gallionellaceae bacterium UBA5126
ATGGGTATATAGGTGCTTTGATTGGGGTGCAGCTCACTGATCTGACCGTTATTGCTGACGGTGGCAACGCCCGCGACCACCACCCAGTGTTCGGAACGATGCTGGTGGCTTTGCAGGCTCAGGCTGGCGCCCGGTGCGACTTCGATGCGTTTGACCTTGAAACCGGAGCTATCTTCTTCCAGAACGGTGTAGCTACCCCATGGTCGACGCACAGTGGTGTGGCAAACATGTTCCTGACTGCCGCGTTCTTGCAGGGCGGCGACCACGCTGCGTACTTCCTGACTTTGTGTGTTGCGGGTCACCAGCACGGCATCGGCTGTTTCGACAATGCACACATCTTCCATGCCAATGGCCGCGACCAGGCGTTTTTCGGCACGAATCAGGCTGTTTTTGCAATTCACAGCAATCACGTCGCCTTGCAGGGCATTGCCAGCGGCGTCTTGTGTCGAGACTTCGTGCACGGCTTGCCAACTGCCGACATCATTCCAGCCAATGTCACAGGGAATCAATGAGACGCGCGCTGATTTTTCCAGCACGCCGTAATCAATGGAAATGGATGGCATGCGGTGAAAGTGCATTTTGACCGCAGCTTCAAAATCGTCATGCGCGAGTATTTCCTGAATAATCTGATGGAGCTCCGGCAGGTACTGCGCGACTTCTTGCAGGATGACCGAGGCTTTCCAGACGAAAACCCCGGCGTTCCAGAAATAATCACCTTGCGTCAGAAACTGTTGCGCTGTCGCCAAGTCCGGCTTCTCGGTGAAGCGTTGTACTTTGTGATGGCGAGTGCCGCCCGGTGCGATTTGAATGTAACCAAACCCGGTATCGGGCCGGGTGGGTTGGATACCGAAGGTGATTAACTGACCTTGCGCGGCAATCTCGATAGCGTCCGCCAGGTGTTGGCGAAAGGTTGCCGGTTGCTTGATGATGTGATCCGCAGGCAGCACTACCATGACGGGATCTTCGCCTGTACGCAGCAGGTAGGCGGCAGCCAGCGCGATAGCCGGGGCGGTATTGCGCCCCACCGGTTCGTACAGATTTTGATAGGGGCGCAGGCAATGATATGCCTCGCCTTTGGCATGGGTTTCCTGGGAAACGATCAACACATTTTCTGCGGCAATCAGTGGTTGCAGGCGATCAATGGTGGATTGCAGTAGGGAGGTGTTCCCTTCCAGTGCCAGAAATTGTTTAGGTAGATCCTGACGTGAGAGTGGCCACAAGCGGCTCCCGGAACCGCCGGCCAGAATCACTGCGTTGACTTGTTGTATGGACAATTGCATCCTCGGTAGGTTGTTAGAACGCGTTCAGTTCTGGTGAAAATAAACAATGATTGAGCTTGGGTAGAAAAGCAAATGCCCAGCCATAAAATGGGTGGGCATTAAAGTGGAATGTAAACTTCGTGTCAAGGCAACTTAGTACAAGGCCTGGTTGATTTTGCCTAACTCGTCTTCATTCAGCGCGCCCACCGCAGCACGCAGACGTAGTTGGCTGAGGAGATAGTTGTATTGCGCTTGGTACAAATCGCGGCGGGTGGCATATAACTGTTGCTGGGCGTTGAGCACATCCAGGTTGGTGCGCACCCCAACTTCATGTCCGAGCTTGCTGGCTTCCAGTACGCTTTCGCTAGAGCGCAGCGCTTGTTGTAGTGCTTGCACTTGGGCCATGCCACTGACCACGCCCAGGTAGGCTAGACTGGTCTGGGTGGCGACCGTGCGGCGGGCATTTTCCAGTTCGGCTTGAGCGCGCTCACGATTCGCTTCGGCTTCACGCCATTTGGCACTGGTGGCGCCGCCTTGGAACAGGGGTACGTTCAGCACCACGCCAATATTGGCGTTGCGTGTGTCAGAGCCGATGCCAAACGTGCCGCCATTGGCGTGGTTGCGGCCATAGTTGGCCACCAAGTCCAGTGTTGGGTAATGTCCGCCACGTGCCTTGTCCACTTCCTTTTCCGCCAGTTGCAGCCCGGCTTGGGCGACGGCCAGTTGCGGGCTGTTTTGTTGCGCTTGCTCCACCCAAGCGTCCATCTTGGCGGGTTGTGGTGCCAGCAACTTGAAGTTCTCGCCCAAGCGTTTCAGCACGCCGGGCTGGGCGTTGGTGAGTTGCCGCAACATGCTTTGCTTGATTTCCAGATTGTTCCGGGCGACTAACTCTTGTGCCAAGGTCAAATCAAAGCGGGCCTGAGCTTCCTGGCTATCGGTAATCGTGGCGCTGCCAACTTCAAAATTGCGTTTGGCTTGAGCGAGTTGTTCGGTGATGGCTTGCTTTTGCGCTTCCGCCAACTGCACATTGTCCTGCGCCATCAGTACGTCAAAATAGGCTTGGGCGGTGCGCAGTACCAAATCCTGTTCGGCCAGTTTGAACTGGGCATCCGTTTGTGCCACTTGCAATTCAGCCTGATCGTATATCAGCCAGTTTTGCTGACGATACAACGGTTGGGCCAAGCTCAGGTTGTAGCCATTGTTGTTGTAGCGGTAGGTGCCGCTCTGAAAGGGGAGTGCACCCCGGTTGAGGTACTGCACATTGGTGTCGTTGAAAGTGCTATTGGCCGACAGGTTGACCGTCGGTAGCAGCAATGAACGCCCCTGTGGCAGCTTCTCCTGGCCTGCTTGTTGGGCGGCACGCGCGGAAGAAAAAACCGGGTCACTGGCTTGTGCGGCGTGGAATGTTTCCAGTAAGTCGGCAGCGTTTGCGCTGCCAATGCTGGCAAGGAGTGCGGCTAAAAGCAATGTTGTTGGTTTCATGGAGATATCGTTATACCAATATAAGCAAGTGCTAATGTTAGCGCAAACCGGCAATCCGTCGCAATCGCTGTCTCAGAAAATGAAGCGTTCTGGTTGCAGGGCATTGCGCAAGGGGGCGGTGCTGGTTTCCAGAATGTTGTTGGTGCTGTAAGCGTCGTCGCCGAGGCGGGTGATGAGTTGTGCGCGCATGGTGGGGGCGTCACCGACGACTGCGAACAGGCGGCCACCGATGGCCAATTGCTGTTTGAACGCGGCTGGCAGGACAGGGGTAGAACCGGTCAGCACGATCACGTCGTATTGTGCATTGCCCCAGCCTTGGGCACCGTCGCCGACGGCAAAGGTGATATTGTCATAGCCATAAGGCTTGAGATTTTCCTGCGCAAACTCGCTCAATGCAGGTTCAATTTCAACGGTGGTGACGTGTTCTGCCATCGCTGCCAACAGCGCGGTGAAATAGCCGCTCCCCGTGCCGATTTCCAGTGCGCGATCGTGGTGCTTGACCTTCACTTCCTGCAAGGCACGACCTTCTTCCTTCGGGAACCACATCTTGGCACCGTGGCCAAGCGGGATTTCCACATCCATAAACGCCAGCGCACGTTGCGACGAGGGAACAAAATGCTCGCGGCGCACCTGTTTCAACAATTCCAGCACCCGACTATCCAGTACGTCGCAAGGACGGATTTGCTGTTCAATCATGTTGAAACGGGTTAATTCGATGTCGCGCATGTTGTTTTCTCCTCAAATTTTGTCTGCATTGTTTGATTGCTGCCTAAGCGCGTCGAGTATATCAATTTTCCAGCGCCTTTGTTTTGCAGCAGATGAATGTCGGTGTGGTGCGGGCTGGGTGTGGGCGGGGTTAAAGTTGACAATTTTGGTAGGAAAAAAGATAATTCAGATACGGTTGACGCTAGTAGGGGAAATCGCCTACATTGCGTCACCCTTAACCCCCCCATCTTATTAGGAGAACATCATGGCTGTTTTGGTAGGCAAACCCGCTCCCGATTTCAATGCAGTTGCTGTTATGGGCAACAATGAGATCAATGAAAACTTCAACTTCAAGAGCTTCATCGCTGGCAAGCCCGCCGTGCTGTTCTTCTACCCGCTGGATTTCACCTTCGTTTGCCCCTCCGAGCTGATCGCCTTTGATCACCGCTTGGCCGAATTCCAGAACCGCAATGTGCAAGTGATCGGCGTGTCGATTGACTCCCAATTCACCCACCTGGCCTGGAAAAACACCCCCGTCAATCAAGGCGGCATTGGTCAAGTTGGCTATCCGCTGGTGGCCGACATCAAGCACGAAATCTGCCAAGCCTACGACGTGGAACACGCGGCTGGCGTGGCCCTGCGCGGCTCCTTCCTGATCGACGCCGCCGGTGTGGTGCGTCACCAAGTGGTGAATGATTTGCCACTGGGCCGTGACATCGACGAAATGCTGCGCATGGTCGATGCCCTGCAATTCCACGAAACCCACGGCGAAGTCTGCCCCGCAGGCTGGAACAAGGGCAAGGCCGGCATGAAGGCCTCCACCGCTGGCGTGGCCGAATACCTGGCCGAAAACGCTTCCGCGCTGTAACTCTCTTCACTCCATCGGAGGATGGCGATGCACGAATGGCTGGTTGAACTGGTGGCACACATCGTGCCCTGGACCGAAGCCGTCGGCATCGCCATTGTCCTGTGGGGCGCGCTGGAAGGGCTGTTCAAACTCTTGATGCGTTTGGGCAGCCTGTTTAATCCGGCCCACCGCCCCCTCCCCATCAGTCAAATCCGCCTCGCCATCGGCGAAAAAATCGCCCTCGGCCTGGACTTCTTCCTGGCGGGCGACATCATCCAAACCATCATCATCCCCAGTTGGCAATCCCTCGCCATCCTCGGCGGCATCGTCGTTATCCGCACCATCATCGCCTTCTTCCTCAACCGCGATTTGAAAGAATTTGCGGCGGAATCGGCAGCGCACAACTGACCCGTTGCTTGCCTTTACCGTAGGGTGCAATAAGCGCAGCGCATTGCGCCAAGGTCACGGGAGGAAATTTAATCCACCGTCACTTGGCCGTTCATCAGCAGGGGCAGGAGCCAGTCGCGTAGTTCGGTCAGATGTTGATTTTCCTCAATTCCGTGCCTGATTTTTAGATACCAACACTGTGCTATGGCCTCATAACTTAATGCGACACTTTCGGTCGGTAGCGTAATAACGGATTCTTTAAGAAACTTGAAGTGCCGTGCATATCCATAATTCGAGAGGTCTATGTCTTTCAGCATTTGGTACAAAAGGTGCGGAGGCGCATTTTTTTTGTTTGATATTAAAACCTGAGTTCCATCTGCCCCACGAGCGTAATCAAAATTCACTAGTTTAAATATGCGGGTGTGGTCACCAAATACTACATGCGCAGACTTAACAGCTAACCGTGCACTTTCATTTTTGGTAAAACCACATATAAAACTTGTACCTTGGTCAACAACGGGAATACGGCCATTTGCAAGTATTTCTTTGCTGGGTACGCTTTCACTTCGGGGTGCTGAACCCAAAATCTCTTCTACCAGTTTGACCTCCCACCCCTCCGGCACTTCCCGTTTCAGGGTGGGGTTGTAAACCATTTTGCCACCGGAGCTGCGGTAGGGTTGGCCGTGCTGGTCGGGGAAGTCGAATTGGACGAACCAGTAGTCGTACAAGGTTTTCGCCATCGCCTCCAACTCGGCATTGATGCGGTTGTTGCAGTCAATTTTCTGATTAAGTAAATACAGAAAGTCACCAGCCTTTACCTGCTCATCATATTCAAGTAGCAACAAATCAAGATAAGAAAATATATCTTCGTTCAAGCTCGCTCTGAGTGTTAGAACGGCATTGTTTGTCATCGTTTTTCTGAACAAAGAACTCCTCAAATAAAACGCCATAAATTTTGGATAGGCAGATTTTTCTCGTACTGGCCGAAGTCTTTTAAGGAATCCGCTATAAGTTGCATGTGAATATGCTTTAAGCGCTACTGAACTCATGCCAAGTTCATCAACAACTTCGCTTGTCCTCGTTAAAAAAATATCTCCTTCTTTTATAGAGTATTTTTCTTGTTCTCGTTCGGATGAGTCCATCCGTTCAATTAGCTCATTCGGTAAAAAATAATTTTTGAATACAGTGGAAAACGATAGGAAGGGTGCCCCGTGTCCAGCCTGCTCTGGTTTGGATGAAATACCCGATGCCATTTGATACAAATCAGCAAATTTGTGACGAGTTAATTTACTCATACCTCAACCCCGCCAACTGTTTTTGAATCTCCTGCTCCAACCCCGCCTTCAAAATTTCAAAGTAATGACTCCAGGTCAATTTGTGAGACAGCGTCTCACTATTTTGGAAACTCAAGTACAGCTTGCGCATGTAGAACACATTGGAGCGACTGAAGCCCTTGCCATGCAAGGCGCTCAGGTCTTTGGACAGGCGATCCAGCAGGCCGCTGCCGTAGTCGGCTTTTTCTTTGCCGCCTTGTTCAAATTCCACAATGTGCTGGCCGATGTGCCAATAGGTTTGCACCAGCAAGGTGTTGACGGTCTGGGCGGCTTGTTGCCGGGCGGCGTGCAGGGCTTGCCCGATGTCGTGCAGCAAACTTTGATACGCCCCGGCCTGCGTGGAAATTTCCTTATTCATAGCGCAACCCCGCCAACTGTTTTTTAATCTCCTGCTCCAGCCCCGCCGATTCGGCAAACAGCGCGTCCAGCCGGGTGGTAAAGCCTTGCATCTTGTCGGTAAATTCTTGCGGGGTGAGGGCGCTGTATTCAATCCTGACCTCGAAATACTGCCCGGCGCTGAGGCTGTAATTTTTGGCGGCGATGTCGGCGTAGCTGACCAGCACGGAGAAATCTTCCACCGCTTGTTTGGCATTGAAGGTGGCGATGATGCGGTCTTCTTCGGCGCTGGAGAGCAGGGTTTTCTGGTTTTTGCCGTCCTTGACCTTGGTGCCGAGGTTGGAGGCGTCGATCAGCACCACGCCGTCCTGATTGGCGCGGTTGATAAACAGAATCGACACGTTGGTGCCGGTGGTGGCGAAGATGTTGCTGGGCATGGACACCACGCCCGCCAGCATTTTGTGCTCGACCAGATGCTCGCGGATTTTGCGGTCGATGCCGCTTTGCGCGGTGATAAAGCCGGTGGGCACCACGACTGCGGCTTGCCCGCCGGGTTTCAGGCTGTGGATGATGTGCTGGAGAAAGAGCTGGTAAATGGCCATTTTCTCCGTGGCCTGTTTGGGGATGTTGGGAATCCCGGCAAAGAAGCGCGCGCGGTTTTCCTCGCTGTCCAACTGGTTGCGAAAGTCGCTGAAGTCCATCTTGAACGGCGGGTTGGAGACGATGTAGTCAAATTTTTTCAGGCGTGTGCCGTCGCGGTGCGCCGGGTGCAGCAGGGTGTTGCCCTGGATGATGTTGGGGATGGAGTGCACCAGGTTGTTCAGAATCAGGTTCAGGCGCAGCAGGCCGGAGGATTTTTGCGAAATGTCCTGCGAATACAGGCTGCAACGCTGCTCACCGATGGCGTGGGCAATGTTCATCAGCAAAGTGCCGGAGCCTGCCGAGGGGTCGTAGCAACTGACATTGCGCACCAGACCGCGCTGGCTGTCCGGCACCAGAATGGCGGCCATGATTTTGGCCACGGCGTGCGGGGTGTAGTACTCGGCGTATTTGCCGCCGCTGTCCTTGTTGTAGTCCTTGATGAGGTATTCAAACAGCCCGGCGTAAAAGTCGTATTTTTCGTTGAAGATGCGCTCGAAGCTGAATTCCACCAGCTTGTTGATGATGGCTTTGCAAAAAGCGTCACGGCGGTTGGGGTCGGTGATGTATTCGCTGACGCGATCAAACAGCGTCACTTTCGCCCCGCCGTCGGTTTTGACGGCAAAAATTTCATTGTTGCTGCTGGCAATGTCGCGCAGGGTGTCGTCAAACAGGCGGGCAAAACCGGCTTCGTTCTGACGGGCAAATAGGTGGGCGATAAAGTGCTCTGGCTTTAAACGGGCAGTGTCCGCACTCACCTGCATTTGCAATAGCTCCAGCTCGTCCGCGCTGAGGGCGGCATAGGCGGCTTCCCATTTGTCGGCCTGGCGCAAGTTCTCATCCAGTTTTTTGATCTCAAAGGCGAATTTGTCATTGAGGAATTTGTACAGAAAAACCTGGGTGATGATTTTGAATTCGTTGCCGTCGTTGCCCAGTCCGTAGGTGGCGCAGATGGCTTTGAGGTTGTCGATCAGTTGTCGGGTTTGTTGCGAAAAATCCAGTGTTACCAAGGGGATACTCCTGTTCGGTTGCCCGATGAAAATTCATGCCGATATTCCGCCACCAGCAGTTGGTTGATGGTTTGGGCGGTGTGGGGGTTCAAGTGGTTGGGGAGGCGCATTTTGTATTCGCCAATGACAAACGGCAGGGTGGTTCGCTCAAAATAGCTTTCGTTGCCCAGTAGCTGGGTGTTTTGCAAAACCAGTTCGTCGGTTCGGGTTTTGATGCCGGTCAACACTTCAAACAGCCCGCGTTCGCTGCTGGCGAGTGTGCCGGTTTCCCACAGTCGCTTGTGGATGCGGGCGTATTTGGCATCGCCGTGGTATTTGGCGCGAATCAATTCGTTCTGTCGGTTTAACTCTTGCGCCCGTGCCTGAATGGCATTCAACGCGCCGATGTTGGCGTTCATTTCGTCTTGCGTCACTTCGTTGAGTTTTTTGTTTTTGAACAGCCGCTCCAACTCTTCTTTCAGGGTGATGAACTTGGGGTCTTGCGGGTCGAAGTTGCCCAGCAGGGTTTCGCGTGTCCTGCGCAGGGTGTCTTTTAGCTTGCCGGCCAACACCAGCTCGGTTTCCTTGAGCTTGGTGAAGGTGAACAGCACGTCCTCCAGCGCGAGGTTGAGCAATTTGCTGCTGTCCTCACCGGATTCCAGCCGTGCCTGCAAATTGAGCATGTCGAGGTGCAGGCTGGTTTCCCGATAAAGTTGGTTCAGTTTCTGGAAATCCAGTTGTTCGAGGAAGGAATATGCACCTTGCAAACGAATCAGGTTATACAGGCTGCGCGCATCGGCAAGGGCTTTTTTAAGCGCCAACACCATGCTGCGGTCGTGCATTGCGCGGATTTGCTGCGAGAAAATTTCGCTGTTTTCCGTATCGAAGCGACACAGCATGTCCTTGATGGCTTCGATTTCCTGCTGAATTTCGGCGGGCGATTTGAATAGCTTGGAATAATGCACCATTTCGTCGCCCAATTCGTCTTGCAGCTCCCGGAGGTAGGCTTGGTTGGTTTTGTCGAATTCGGTACTGATGTCCGCAAAATCAACCACATAGCCATAGCGAAAATCCTTGTAGGGACGATTGACGCGGGTCAGGGCTTGCAACAAATTGTGGTTGCGGATGACGCGTCCCAGGTAGAGTTTTTTCAGCCGCTTGGCATCAAAACCGGTCAGCAGCATGTTGTTAACGAACAGCAGGTCAATTTTGCCCGCTTTGAAATCTTTGATCCATTGATCGCGTTCAGTTTTGCTGCCGACATCATGCAAAATCAGCGCGCCGGTTTTCACCGCGTGGTTGCGCTGAATGCGAGCGGCGTAACCCTCTATATCGCGCATGGCAAGCATGACTTGCGACCCATCTTGAATGGCGTTGCGTGGCTCGGCATAGCGGGCGTTGAAAATCTCGAACATCTGCTTGGCTTGTTCGTTGCTGTCGCAAATCACCATGCCGCCGATGCTTGAATCGCCCCATATCCTGCGGCTGTTTTCAAAATCCTGGATGATGTAATCCAGCATCGGCTCGACAAACTGCGGGTGGGCATAGAGTTGTCGGCGGTCAAAATCGCCCTGCTTGAGCGCAATCGCCGCAATGGCTTCCTGTAGCGAGAGTTTGTAATGGGTTTCAATTTCTTCGCGGATCAGGCGCAGGGTGTAGCCGTCGGCGATGGAGGCGTTGTAGTAATACTTGTGGATGTAGTCGCCGAACAGGGCGCGGGAGTTGTAGTCCTCGCCCAACAGCGGCGTGCCGGTCAAGCCGATTTGAATGGCGTTTGGGTCGGACGCTTGCAAATTGGCGAGGAAACTGCCCTTGGGGTTGTAACTGCGGTGCACTTCGTCCAGAAAATAAACACGTTGGATGCTGAGGTCGTAATCCTCGGCGCGCACCACTGCGGGGTCATCCTTGAATTTCTGGATATTGACCACGGTAATTTCCGGCTTGCCGCTGTGGTTGTGTACGGCTTGATTGGCCCGGATGTCGCGGACAAAGGCTTCGCGGCTGTCGATGGAATGCACGGTCAGGTCGCGGGCTTCAAACTCACGGCTGGCCTGGGTCAGCAAGTCGATGCGATCCACGATGAAGTAGAACTTGGGCACCACGCCGCGCTGTTGAAAATAGTCGGTTAGAAAACGGGTGTTGTAATACGCCAAGGCCGTTTTGCCGCTGCCCTGGGTGTGCCAGATGATGCCCTTGCGCAATCCGGCATTGAGTTTGCGCTCAATGGCCTGCGTAGCAAAAATCTGCGGGTAGCGCATGACGTGCTTGTGCATGCCGTCGCTTTCCTTCACATACACCAGTGCAAAACGCAGCAAAAAGGCCAGCCGTTCTCGGCTGAACAGCGAGGTGCAAATGCGGTTGGTTGGGGTGTCGGGCGATTTGTTGGTTTGAAATTCCGGGCTGTGCTTGATGCCGCTGAGGTTGTTGTCGCGCAGCACGGCATTTTCCAGCGCGTCATCTGCCTCCGCCAGCAAGATGGAGGGTGCCGCTTCTTCGCGGAAAAAATTAAAAATGGGCGCGCTGTAGGACGAGCTGGCGTAGAACGCGCCTTCTATGGGCTGCGACGCATCCTCGGCATAGTCCATGTTGTTGGAAAACACCATCAACTGGGTGAGGTTGATAAAACGCCGGAAGCGCGGGTTGC
This sequence comes from Gallionellaceae bacterium UBA5126, assembly GCA_002414205.1. Classification (GTDB taxonomy): domain Bacteria; phylum Pseudomonadota; class Gammaproteobacteria; order Burkholderiales; family Gallionellaceae; genus Gallionella. Next base: position 10,623 of record DHYQ01000054.1, read on the forward strand.
GGCTGCGGGTGATGATGCGTTCACGTTCGGCCAGCATGCCGTCACGGTTGTTGGGCTTTTTGACTTCGATAAACGCCAGCGGCAGGCCGTTAATCAACAGCGTGATGTCCGGGCGAAATTCGTCATCGCCATTCTTGCAGGGCAGCTCGGTGACAACGTGAAAGGTGTTGTTGTCGAAATTTTCAAAATCAATCAGGCGCTTGCCGGAGCGAGTGGTGAGCATTTCATAAAATGCCTGGCCGAGGTCTTCATTTTGCAACGACAGTTTTACGTCACTCAGCAAACGCTCGATGTCGGCGGACAGGATGTCGGGATTGATACGGGCGATGGCTGCATGAAACAGGTTGGAGAAGATGTTGCAGTCCTCATCCCATCTCGCATCCTTGAGCGACAAGTAGGTGTAGCCCAGCCGCATCAGATGCAGAATGCAGGGAATTTTTACCCGTGAATCTTCGTTGAAAATCATCGCTCCGTCCTTGTGTACTGGCTTGCCAGGGCAGGCATCATAAGGGGTTTGCCGACATTGTGCCATCCGTGGGCAGGCATAAGGGGTAGCTGCTGCTGCGCCCGCCGGTTTCGGCTTTGCACTATAGGCCGTGGGCAATCAGGTCGCTGAGGTTGCAGCAAATTGGCCAAACACGCTTTTCCCGGAAAAAATTTATTCTCCGCATTTTGCGCGGCGATTGCGCCGGATATTCGCCGCACGGAGCGGTGTGTCCCAACCCGGTAACCACCGCAGGTATAAT
>DHYQ01000091.1:0-9078 GCA_002414205.1 Gallionellaceae bacterium UBA5126
CAGCTTGTTGACTGCCGCTTCTACCTTGCCGTCGGTATAAAGCGCCGACTCCAGCGAAAACACGTCAAAGCCGACCTTGAAGGCGCGCAAATCCAAATCCTGCTCGCGGCGCAAATACGCCACGGCAAAGTGGCGAATGGCTTCGGTGTCGTTGGCATCGCCCGTGCCGGTAAAGGACTGGTCATCTGCCGTCACGGTTTCCCGCGCCATAAAGGCTTGCGCCACGTCGATGATGTAATCGCCGCGATAACCGTCTTCCGGCCATGCCGGGCTGTCCGGGGTCAACCCCTGGCAGCGCAGTTGCACCGAGCGGGTCAGATTGTCGATTTGCTGTCCGGCATCGTTGTAATAAAACTCGCGGGTGACATCCCAGCCAGTGGCGCTCAACAAGCGGCACAAACAATCGCCCACCGCCGCACCGCGCCCGTGACCGATGTGCAACGGCCCGGTCGGATTGGCTGAGACAAATTCCACCTGCACCCGTTGTCCGCGCCCCGCCAGACTGCGCCCGTATTCCGCCCGCGCCTGCAACACGCTGGACACCACCGCCTGCTTGGCCGCATCGGCGATAAACACATTGATGAAACCCGCCCCGGCGATTTCCAGCTTCGCCACCACGTCCGATGCGGGCAGCGCAGCAATCAGCGCCTCGGCAATTTGACGCGGCGGACGACGCAGTGGCTTGGCCAGTTGCATGGCCAGGTTGCAAGCGTAATCCCCGTGCGCCGCCTGCTTGGGGCGCTCAATCGTCACCGGCACATCGACGCCTTCCGGCGCGACCACGCGCAACGCCTGGGCAAATAAATCAGCAAGATGGGATTTGAAATTCAAGACAACAGACATGGGACACACCTTAAAAACGGGCGCGGATTATAGCACTTTGCCCAAAACAGGCGAGACACGATGCGCAAGGGATTGCGCCTATCCGGCAAAAGCCCACAACCAAGTCGGTTGCCAAAGCGCCCATCTCCTGCCAAAAGCGCGGCATCCATTTGCCGCCCCGCGCCGGGGCAGGTAAAATCGCGCCCTTTCGCGCAGAGGCGCGACTCCGAAAATCTATAGGTAAATCAACGTGCGACCGATATTGAAATCTGCCAAGCTGGGCAATGTGTGCTATGACATTCGCGGCCCGGTCATGGAACGAGCCAAGCAAATGGAAGAGGATGGGCAGCGCATCATCAAGCTGAACATCGGCAATCTGGCTCCGTTTGGCTTCGAGGCTCCTGAAGAAATCCAGCAGGATGTGATCCTCAACCTGCCGAATTCCTCCGGTTATTCCGACTCCAAAGGCATGTTCGCGGCACGCAAGGCCATCATGCACTACTGCCAGGCCAAGAAAATCGCCGGTGTGACGCTGGAAGACATTTACATCGGCAACGGCGCGTCCGAGTTGATCGTCATGGCCATGCAGGGCTTGTTGAACAGCGGCGACGAAGTGCTGGTGCCTGCACCGGATTATCCGCTGTGGACAGCGGCGGTGTCGCTGGGCGGCGGGACACCCCGGCATTACATCTGCGACGAGCAGTCCGACTGGATGCCGGACATGGCCGACATGCGGCGCAAAATCACCCCCAACACCCGCGCCATTGTGCTGATTAACCCCAACAACCCCACCGGCGCGCTGTATTCCGATGAATTGTTGCTGGAAATCATTGAGTTGGCGCGGCAGCACCAATTGATTATTTTCGCCGACGAAATCTACGACAAGATGCTGTACGACGGCGGCAAGCACACTTCGGTGGCTTCGCTGGCGGATGACGTGCTGTTCGTCACCTTGAACGGCCTGTCGAAAAACTACCGCGCCTGCGGCTATCGCGCCGGGTGGATGGTGGTATCGGGTGAAAAACGCCACGCGCAGGATTACATCAACGGTTTGACCATCCTGGCCTCCATGCGTCTGTGCTCCAACGTGCCCGGCCAATTTGCCATTCAAACCGCGCTGGGCGGCTATCAAAGCATCCACGATCTGGTCGCACCGAATGGCCGTTTGACCCGCCAGCGCGATCTGGCACACGAATTGCTGACGGCCATCCCCGGCGTCAGTTGCGTCAAACCCAAGGCCGGGCTGTATCTATTCCCGCGCCTCGACCCCGCGCTGTATCCGATTGAAAACGACCAGCAATTCGTACTGGAAATGCTGGAAACGGAAAAGGTGCTGGTGGTGCAAGGCTCCGGCTTCAACTGGCCCCACCCCGACCATTTCCGCGTGGTATTCTTGCCCAACACGGACGATTTGCGCGAAGCCATGGCGCGCATTGCGCACTTCCTGGAGCATTACCGGCGACGTTGTGGCCGTTGAGCCTAGCCCCTTCACTTTTCACTTTTTCACCTGAGCAAACATTATGAAAGCAATGAATGTAGGTCTTTTGGGCATCGGCACCGTTGGTGGTGGCACCTTTACCGTGCTGCAACGCAATGCGGAAGAAATCGCCCGTCGCGCCGGTCGCCCCATCCACATTACCGTGGTGGCGGATCGCAATCTGGAACTGGCACAAAAAGTGACCGGCGGCACTTGCCGTCTGACCGACGACGCCTTTGCCGTGGTCAATGACCCCAACATCGACATCGTGATCGAACTGATTGGCGGCTATGGCGTGGCGAAGGAGCTGGTGCTGGCCGCGATTGCCAATGGCAAGCATGTCGTGACGGCCAACAAGGCGCTGCTGGCCACGCATGGCAACGAAATTTTCCAGGCCGCGCAGGACAAGGGCGTGATGGTGGCGTTTGAAGCCGCCGTGGCCGGGGGCATTCCCATCATCAAGGCGGTGCGCGAAGGCTTGGCCGCCAATCGCATTCAATGGATTGCCGGCATCATCAATGGCACCACCAACTTCATCCTGTCGGAAATGCGCGACAAGGGTCTGGCCTTTGCCGATGTGCTGAAGGAAGCGCAACGCTTGGGCTATGCCGAAGCGGATCCGACTTTCGACGTGGAAGGCGTGGATGCCGCGCACAAAATCACCCTGCTGGCCTCGCTGGCCTTCGGCATGCCGGTGCAATTCGACAAGGCGCACATCGAAGGCATTTCCAAGCTGCAAGCCACCGACATCCGCTACGCCGAGCAACTGGGCTACCGCATCAAGCTGCTGGGCATTACCAAACGCACTGACAACGGCGTGGAACTGCGCGTGCACCCCACCCTGATTCCGGCCAAGCGCCTGATTGCCAACGTCGAAGGCGCGATGAACGCCGTGCTGGTGCAAGCCGATGCCGTCGGCTCCACCCTGTACTACGGCAAGGGCGCGGGCGCGGAACCCACCGCCAGCGCCGTGGTGGCCGATTTGGTGGACATCACCCGCATCCACACCGCCGACCCGACCCACCGCGTGCCGCACCTGGCCTTCCAGCCTGACCAACTGGTCAACCTGCCTATGTTGTCCATGGACGAGGTCGTGACGAGCTACTACCTGCGTTTGCGCGTGCAGGACAAATCCGGCGTGCTGGCCGAAATCACTCGCATCCTGGCCGACGCCAACATCTCCATCGAAGCGGTGATTCAAAAAGAACCCGAAGCCGAAGCTGCCGATCTGGTTCTGTTGACGCATCAAGCGCGTGAAAAAGACATCAACGCCGCCCTCGCCCGCATCGAAGACCTGCCAGTGATTGACGGCGCGGTGGTCAAACTGCGCATGGAAAGTTTGGGGTAATTCAAACACTCCCTTGCCAAAGCTCCTTCCCCCTGGCAGGGGGAAGGTGGGGATGGGGGTTGAAATGCTGCATTCGTGCGAAGCTTCTACCCCCACCCTAACCCTCCCCCTGCAAGGGGGAGGNNGCTAGGGTGGGGGTAGAAATTTTGCCCTTCAACGCTTCTACCCCCATCCCCACCTTCCCCCTGCAAGGGGGAAGGAGTTTGTGCAGGAATCTAGGCAAGCCCAGACAAGTCAAAACAAAAAACGCCCGGTCATCCGCCGGGCGTTTTTTGTTGCCGCAGTCGCACAGCAGGTTTTACGGGGTTCGCTACAAATTCCCGTAATCCGCCCAATTATTCGGCGTCTCATACAAGCGCACCCGCGCCAGCCGCAACTGGTTGCCGTAGGTGTCTTGGTAGGCGGGTTGCAAAATCTCGAATGCCCGTTGCGCCAAATTTTCGGCGGTGGGGACGACATCCAAAATCACGGTTTTGTGGTTCGGCAGGGTGGCTAAAAAATCGCACACCACTTGGTCGCCGCGATACGCCAAAAAGGCGTGATCCCAAACATCCACAATGTGCGTTTTGGCGATGTGTTTCACGTCGGAAAAATCCATCACCATCCCCTCCTCCGACGCCCCCGCCACCCGCACCACCTCGCCGGACAAGGTAATTTCCAGTGCATAGCGATGCCCGTGCAAATGGCGGCATTGGCTGTTGTGATTGGGAATGCGGTGGCCCGCGTCAAATTCCAGGCGACGAGTAATCTGCATGATGGGAAAGCTCAAAAAAAGGCGGGCGATTATAACGGCTGCGGGCTGGGTAGGGTGGATTCGCGCAGCAATCCACCGTTTCGCATTTGGCATCATCGCCAGTTTGGCGCAAAAACCCGGTGGATGACCTGCGGCGAGTCCAGCCTACGAAGCATCGGTCGCCCGTATGCAGCGCAGCGGAATACGGGGGCGCACCGCAAAAAACCCGCCTTCCGCTGCGCGGCATGGCGGGCGACCGGACATGGGGCGACCGGCGGCACTTGGCAAAGGGATGGCGGGCATGCAGAATGCGGCCTTTCCCGTTCTGTGGAGGTTCAGCATGTTGCGCAAAGTGATTGTGACCAGCGTGTTGCTGGCTTGGCATGTCAGTGGCTGGAGTGACGAGGTTCGTAGCACCTTGCAGGAGCAGCAGCGGGTGGCGGTGACGATTTATAACAGCAATCTGGCGCTGGTGAAGGATCAGCGCAAGGTGCAGCTCAAGGGCGGCGATAATTTGCTGGCGTTCCGCGATGTCAGCGCGCAGATTCGCCCGGAGACGGCGTTGTTGCGCAGTTTGACCAGCCCCGGCAGTTTGCGCGTGGTGGAGCAGAATTTTGATTTTGATTTGCTGACGCCGCAGGCGCTGCTGGAAAAATATGTCGGCAAGACGGTGAGCGTGGTGCGCACGCATCCCACCAGCGGCGCGGAAAGCACGGAAAGCGCGCAGGTGTTGGCGGCCAATAGCGGCGTGGTGCTGCAAATCGGCAATCGCATCGAGACCGGCATGCCAGGGCGGTTGGTGTTTGGCGATGTGCCCGCCAATCTGCGCGACCGTCCGACGCTGGTGATGCAACTGGACAATCAGGGCGCAGCGCAGCAGGAGGTGGAGTTGAGCTATCTCACCGGCGGGCTCGGCTGGCGCGCCGATTATGTGGCGGAGTTGAGCGGCAATGACGACCGGCTGGATTTGTCCGGCTGGGTGACGCTGACCAATACCAGCGGTGCGACGTATCGCAATGCCCGGCTGCAACTGGTGGCGGGGGATGTGAATCAGGTGCGGCATGATCGCCCCGCCCCTGCGCCGGTGATGGCCAAGGCCATGCGCGAAATGGCCGTGGCCGCTGCGCCGATGCGCGAAGAAGGCTTGCTGGAATATCACCTCTACACGCTGGATCACCCCACCACGGTGGCCGAGCACCAGACCAAGCAGGTGGCGCTGTTGTCGGCGGCGGGCGTGCCGGTGCGCAAGGAATTGCTGTTGCAGGGCAGCGAATACTATTACCAGAGCAGCTACGGCGAGCTGGGGCAGAAGATGAAGCTGGGCGTGTTTGTGGAATTCAGCAATCAGGAAGCCAATCACCTCGGCATGCCGCTGCCCAAGGGTGTGGTGCGGGTGTATAAAAAAGACCGCAGCGGCAACGCGCAGTTTGTCGGCGAGGACAGCATCGACCACACCCCGCGCAATGAAAAAGTGCGCCTGAAACTGGGCGAGGCGTTTGACGTGACCGCAGACAAGAAGCAAAGCGATTTTCGGGTGATTGACCGCAAAGGAATTTACGAAAGCGCCTATGAAATTGTGCTGAAAAATGGCAAGAAGGAGCCGGTGACGGTGACGGTGAAAGAGCCGATTCCCGGCGACTGGAAGATGTTGAGCAGCTCGCACAAACACGAAAAAGCCGCCAGCAACACCGCCGTGTGGCAAATCAGCGTGCCTGCCGAAGGCCGGGTGATGTTGAGCTACCGGGTACAAAATAAATTCTGAAACCTTTAAACCCTAAGGAAAAATAATGAAAGCACGTGTGAAATGGTATGAAGGCATTGCCTTTGTGGGCGAAACTGACAGCGGCCACAGTGTTGTGATGGACGGTGCACCGGATTTTGGTGGACGCAATTTAGGCCCACGCCCGATGGAAATGCTGTTGCTGGGGGCTGGTGGTTGCACCAGCATCGACATCATTTCCATGCTGCAAAAAAGTCGCCAGCGTGTCACCGACTGCCATGTGGACATCAGCGCCGAGCGCGCGGAAGATCATCCCAAGGTGTTCACCAAGATACACATGCACTTTGTGGTCAAAGGCCATGCGCTGAAAGCCGAAGCCGTGGAACGCGCGGTGCGCTTGTCGGCGGAAAAATACTGCTCGGCGTCCATCATGCTGGGCGCCACCGCCGCCATGACGCATGATTTTGAAGTCGTGGAAGAAGCGTCCTGATTGCCCCCCGGCGCCGACCCAACCGGGCCGCGTGTTCCAAAATTGTCACAATCTGGGCGAATCTGGTTCACATACCAAATTTGCCCATCGACGTTCAACGCGCTAAGCCATGCCGGGAGTGGGTTCTTCAGGCACATGAAAAGATGGCATAAGCCTTGCTTAACCTGACGACGGCCAAAACGTCCGAGAAACAGGAGCGCAACATGAAAAAACAATACGGTTTTTCGCTAATTGAGTTAATGACCGTCACCGCCATTATCGGCATCCTGACAGCCATCGCCCTGCCGGCTTTTCAACGCTACATGGGGCGCGCACAGGTGAGTGAAGGGGTGGAGTTGCTGGATGCCTTGCGTCTGACCATGCAGGAAAACTATGACATGAACGGCAGTTGGGATGTGCGGGCCATCAGTTCCGTGCTGAGTGGTCGCTATGTCTCTGCCATCACGGATCCCAACCCAACAATCGCTCCCGCAGTTGCCTCGCCGGGCACCACCAGTATTCAGGTACAGTTCCGCACCAGCAATGTCGCCCCGGAAATTTCCGGCAAATACATACACTACTACTTCAATACGCTGAATTACGCTTGGAGTTGCGCCAACGGTGACACGGCCAATCAGGGCACCACAGTCACGACCGCCACCGTTGCAGTCACCGGCAACAATGGGATTCCCCTCCCACTGCTCCCCAAGACCTGCCAATAAAAAGCCCCCTGACGGGGGCTTGTGACGCGTCTTGTGGCTTAGTCGTTCGTCAACCCAGCCAGCAGTTGCTTGAGTTCGCCGCTTTGATACATCTCGGTCATGATGTCCGAGCCGCCGATAAATTCGCCGCGAATGTACAACTGTGGAATGGTCGGCCAATTGGCATAGTCCTTGATGCCTTCACGAATCTCTGGATTTTGCAGCACATCCACGGCAAACACCTCCTTCACCCCCAACAGGCTGAGTATGCGTGCCGCGTTGCCGGAAAAACCACATTGCGGAAAACGCGGACTACCCTTCATGTACAGCACAACAGGGTGACTGGTAACTTGCTCATGTATCACATCTCGAATTTCCATGATTTTTTCCTGAGTAAAATGGTCGGCTATTATAGAGTCATCTCCGACGCACCGCAATTCCTCAGCACAGAATCGCCGCCACCACGCGCCGATCTTCCGCCGTCAAGATATTAAAGGTACGACACACCGCCGCCGTATCCATAAACTCCACCGCAACACCGGCACTCAGCAGGTTACGATACAGCGATGGCGGGGAAAATTGCTGCCGCACCCCGGTACCCAACAACAGCACTTCTGGCTGCAAAGCCAGAAAATAATCAAAATGTGCCTCACACAAATCGGCAAACACATGACAGCCCCAGTCCTGCCGCACGACATCCTCGTACACCACCGTCCCACTGCCAAACGGCACACGATTAATGATGACCTGCCCATCGGTATAGCCGGTAAACAATTTGCGCTCACCTTCTGTCAATAATTGCAACTTCAAAATCAGCCCCTCCATTGAAAATCAGCGCCGCATTCTATGCCAAAAATCCCCCCTTTCGACGACAGCCACCCCCCCAAAAAATACAACCCACTGATTGTGTGAACTATTTTTTAGCACAGGGCGCGCAAAAATTATCGCCGTGGGCAATTTACCTCATCCGTCTGGATGCGTATAATCCGCGCTTTGCCGAGGACGTTCACCATGCGCATTATCCAGAAAGCCCTTACCTTCGACGACGTTCTGCTCGTTCCTGCTTATTCCAATGTTCTGCCACGCGACGTTAGCCTGCGCACGCAACTGACCCGCAACATCCACCTGAATACGCCGCTGTTGTCCGCCGCCATGGATACGGTGACCGAAGCGCGTCTGGCCATTACCTTGGCACAAGAGGGCGGGATTGGCATCATCCACAAGAACATGACCGCCCAAGCGCAGGCATCGCAAGTCAGCAAGGTCAAGCGCTTTGAAAGTGGCGTGCTGCGCGACCCCATCACCATTACCCCGGAAATGACTGTGCGCGATGTATTGGCACTGACTCGGCAACACAAAATTTCCGGTCTGCCGGTGATTCAGGGCAAAAAGCTGGTCGGCATCGTCACCAACCGCGACTTGCGCTTTGAAAACTATCTGGATCAACCCGTCGGCAACATCATGACGCCCCAGGAACAATTGATTACCGTGCGCGAAAACACCAGCCGTGAAGACGCGCGCGCCCTGATGCACAAGCATCGCATCGAGCGCGTCCTGGTGGTGAATGACGAATTCGAGCTGCGCGGGCTGATGACCGTGAAAGACATCCTGAAATCCAGCGAACATCCCAAAGCCTGCAAGGATCCGCTGGGTCATCTGCGCGTCGGCGCAGCGGTGGGCGTGGGTGCCGGTACCGAAGAGCGCGTGGAATTGCTGGTGGAAGCGGGTGTGGACGTGATCGTGGTGGATACCGCGCACGGCCATTCGCAAGGCGTGCTGGATCGCGTGAAGTGGGTCAAGCACCACTA
>DHYQ01000091.1:9218-10199 GCA_002414205.1 Gallionellaceae bacterium UBA5126
GTCGGCATCGGCCCCGGCTCGATTTGTACCACCCGCATCGTCGCCGGTGTCGGCGTGCCGCAAATCGCCGCCATTCAAAATGTCTCTGAAGCCTTGGCCGGCACCGGTGTGCCGCTGATTGCCGACGGCGGCATTCGCTTCTCCGGCGACATCGCCAAGGCCATCGCGGCGGGCGCACATGCCGTGATGTTGGGCGGGCTGTTTGCCGGTACCGAAGAAGCCCCCGGCGAAATCGAACTGTACCAAGGCCGCTCGTATAAATCCTATCGCGGCATGGGCAGCTTGGGCGCGATGCAGCAAGGCTCCAGTGACCGCTACTTCCAGGATAACGAATCCAACCAGGACAAACTAGTGCCGGAAGGCGTGGAAGGCCGCGTGCCCTACAAAGGCACCGCTTTGGCCGTGATTCACCAACTAATGGGCGGCCTGCGCGCCAGCATGGGCTACCTCGGCTGCGCCACCATCGCCGACATGCACCAAAAAGCCGAATTCGTGGAAATCACCTCCTCCGGCATCCGCGAATCGCACGTGCATGACGTACAAATCACCAAGGAAGCGCCTAACTACCACGTGGACTAAAACGGGAAGGGGGAAGAGGGAAGGGAGAAGAGTAAAACCGTGGGGATGACCAGCGCGTTCAACTTTTCACCGTTCACTTCCCCCTGACCTTTTTCCCTTCCCCCTTCACTTTTCCCCCTTCGCTATCAAAATGTCCCACAAGATTCTCATTCTCGACTTCGGCTCCCAATACACTCAACTCATCGCCCGCCGCGTGCGCGAAGCGGAGGTGTATTGCGAACTGCATCCCTGCGACGTGGATGCTGACTTTATCCGCGACTTTCAGCCGCAGGGCATCATTCTGTCCGGCGGCCCCAATTCCGTGACCGAAGGCGACACGCCGCGTGCGCCGCAAATCGTGTTCGAGCTGGGCGTACCAGTGCTGGGCATTTGCTACGGCATGCAGACCATGGCGGCGCAACT
>DHYQ01000092.1:0-3211 GCA_002414205.1 Gallionellaceae bacterium UBA5126
TGGCGGCCCGCTCGCCCGATTCGCAACTGGTGTTCGACATTGACTTGGCGACCTCCAAGAGTAACGAAAACCCGGTGTACTACATCCAGTACGCGCATGCCCGTGTGCACAGCGTGCTGGCGCAATGGGGCGGGGATCAGCGCAGTCTGTCGGGTGTCGCGCTGCATTCGCTGGAAAGCGCCGAAGAGCGTTTGTTGCTGCAAAAGTTGATTGATTACCCCAATCTGCTGGAAACTGCCGCGCAGGAATCTGCCCCGCATCAAGTGTGTAGCTACTTGAAAGAGTTGGCGGGCGATTTCCACGCCTATTACAACAACAACCGCTTCTTGGTGGACGACGAAACCCTGAAATTGGCACGGCTGGCCCTGTGTGCGGCAACGGCACAGGTGATCCGCAATGGGCTGGATTTGCTGGGCGTCACGGCACCGGACAGCATGTGACAAGGACTATCATGTACCGTCGTCAATCAGGCAACACCGTTTTGGGCATCTTGGTCGGGATGTTGTCCGGGATACTGATTACGTCTGGCTTGGCTTGGTTTATTTTCAAAAGCCCAGCACCCTATGTGCCGCGTGAAAGCGTGGTGGCGCGCAATTTGCAATTGCCCGCCGGGGTGATTGAAGAGTTGATGGCCATCCAGCGTCGCACGGGCAATCCCAATGCCAGCATTACCTCTGGCGGCTACCGAGTGCGCACCAACAGTCGGCATGAAATTTTTGTCACACCAATCTCGGTTTCGGGCGTGCCGAATCAACCAGAAGTGCAAGTGCGCCACACCGGGTCATCCGGTGGTGCGGGCAAACAGCGCTTTGAGTTTTACGAAATGTTGAGCAAGCGTCACTATCCGGGTGAAGCCGAGTTGCAGCCACGGCCGCCAGCGCAGCCCCAGCCTATCGTGCAAAATCAGGGGCGAGCCAATATCACCATTTATGATGCCCCCCCGGCAACTGCGCCAGCAGCCAGAATCGTCATTCACCCGGCATCGGCAGTGCGTCCGGTGTCAGCGGTCCCCAGAGCGGCGAGCATGCCCGCGAACACCCGGCCTTTTGTGTCGCCACGTGTGATTGCGCCACAGGGAAAATCTGCTGTTGCCGCCGCAGGTCGTGCCGAGCGCGTACCGAGTTTGCAGGTAGATTTTTTCCCCAGCTTTAATGAGGCCGCCAGCTTGCAGGAAAAATTGTTATCCAGGGGCTTGCCCGTGCAATTGCAGGAAGAAAAGGTGTTGGGCAAACGTGCGGGCTACACGGTGTTGGTTGGGCCGTTTACCGATGGCAAAGCCTTGGGCGATGCGCGCAGCAAATTGCGGAAGTTGGGGTATAGCCCCATTGAACATTAAGTTTTGATAAGAGGAGACGGAAAATGCAACATTGGATAGGACGTTTGTTGGGCTTGGGGCTGGCACTGTTCATCAGTGGTAGTGCGGTGGCAGAGGCGCAGTTGGGGCGCGAGTACACGAAGTTGAGCACGCCGCAGCAGACTAATCCCAAGAAAATTGAAGTGCTGGAATTTTTCTTCTATCAGTGCGGCCATTGTTACCATTTGCATCCCTACCTGGCCAGTTGGGAGAAGTCCATGCCCACCGATGTCGAGATTCAGTATGTGCCGACGATTTTCCGGGATTCCACCGAGCCTCTGGCGCGCACGTATTACGCTCTGGAAAGCATGGGCGAGATCAAGCGGGTGGATGATGCGATTTATCGCGCCATTCACGATCAGGACATCGAGTTGTTTGATCAGAATTCCATTGCGGCTTTCTTGAGCAAGCAAGGGGTGGATCGTGCCAAGTTCACAGCGGCATATAACGCTTTTGGCGTGGGTAACAAAGTCGCCCAAGCCAAGCAAATGATTCGCAGCTACAACATTCAAGGCACGCCGACGCTGGTGGTGGCGGGCAAGTACGCGATTACCGGCTTGCAACCACAGGACATGATCAAGGTTTTGAATGAAGTGATTGCCAAGGTGCGGCAGGAACGTGGTGGCGCAGCCAAGGCCAGCAAAAAACATTGATTTTGGTTAACTTGCCTGCAACCCGTGCTGCGGCACGGGTTTTTTCATGATGGAAAATCAACAACAAATCGTAGTCATCACCGGTGCTTCCAGCGGACTGGGGCTGGCCTTGGCGCGACATTATGCGCAGCAGGGGGCGGTGGTGGCGGCCTGGGCGCGCCGCGCCGAGTTGCTGGCGGCGTTGGCGGCAGAGTTTCCGGCGCAGATTCGAGTGTCCGCGCTGGATGTGCGTGACACCCTAGCAGTGCAAGTGGCGGCACAAACGGTGATTGAGGAACTGGGCTGCCCGGATATCGTGATTGCCAATGCCGGTGTCAGTTTGGGGACGTTGACTGAATATGTGGAAGATCTGGACGCCTTTCAGCAGGTGATGGACATTAATGTGCTCGGCATGGTGAAAACCTTTCAGCCGTTTGTGGTGCCCATGCGTACCTTGGGGCGGGGCACCCTGGTGGGCATTGCCAGCGTGGCCGGATTCCGGGGATTGCCGGGTGCGGGGGCTTATTCCGCCTCCAAGGCGGCGGCCATTCGTTATCTGGAATCGTTGCGTGTGGAGTTGTACGGCAGTGGGGTGAAAGTGGTGACGATTTGTCCTGGTTACATCAAAACACCCATGACCGCCGTCAATCCTTATCCCATGCCGTTTATTCTGGAGGCGGAGGTCGCCGCCGGACGTATGGCCCGTGCCATTGCGCGCCAAGTGCGACATACCGTGATTCCCTGGCAGATGGGCTGGGTCGGTGTCTTGCTGAAAATCCTGCCGCGCTGGCTGTATGACCGGCTGTTTGCCAGTGCTCCACATAAACCCAGGGCAGAAGTGCGCTGATTTTTCGGGCTTTATTCCCCTACGGTTGCTGCATTATTGCCGTAAGCGGTTATAATCGCGCCGTTTTTTAACGACCAAGGTTTAAAGGGACAACATGGGCTTTTTAGCTAACAAACGTATTCTGATTACCGGGATGATCAGCAACCGCTCGATCGCTTACGGGATTGCACAAGCCATGCACCGCGAAGGCGCGGAATTGGCGTTTACCTATCAGGGTGAACGGGTGCGCGGTCGCGTGGAAGACATGGCCAAGACTTTTGGCAGTGAATTGGTGTTTCCTTGCGATGTCGCCAGCGATGAGCAAATTGAGCAGTTGTTCGCCAGTCTGGGCCAGCATTGGGACAAGTTTGACGGCTTGGTACACTCGATTGCGTTCGC
>DHYQ01000092.1:3296-13685 GCA_002414205.1 Gallionellaceae bacterium UBA5126
ATCGCCCACGACATCAGCGCGTACAGCTTCCCCGCACTGGTCAAGGCCGCCATGCCGATGATGGAAGGCCGTCAGGCCGCCGTGCTGGCGTTGAGCTATCTGGGCGCGATTCGCACCATGCCGCACTACAACGTCATGGGGCTGGCCAAGGCCAGTCTGGAAGCCAGCGTGCGCTATCTGGCCATGGAACTGGGCCGCAAGGGTATCCGCGCCAACGGCATTTCCGCCGGGCCGATCAAGACCTTGGCGGCAGCCGGGATTGGCGATTTTGCCAAGCTGTTGAACTACAACGAGAAGCATGCCCCGCTCAAGCGTAACGTGACGATTGAGGAAGTGGGTAATGCGGCGGCGTTCTTGTGCAGTGACTTGGCCAGCGGCATTACCGGTGAAATTACCTATGTGGATGGTGGCTTCAATACCACGGCGCTGGGAACTACAGAGCCTTAATAAGCTGATTTTTAAGTCATATTTAAAACCACCCCTATTTCGGGGGTGGTTTTGTGCTTTTTGATAACCCGAAAGTGTTTATGTCCGAATAGTTTGCTATGCTATGTGCGCTAGTTAAAAGTAAGTGGCATGCGTTGGTGGTAGCGTTTCGAGAGACTACAGGACTAAGGAGAATGAAAATGGCGGGTTGGTGGAGTTCATTTTTTGGCAAGAACGAAAAAGAGCCAGAATTTGTGTCGAGTGGCGATACGGAAGAAATTAATGGGTTGAATTTCAAGACGGCGCTGGAGGCACATTTAAAATGGAAAGTGCGGCTGATGGGCGTGATTGATGGCACCAGTACTGAGGTGATTGACCCCAATGTCGTGTCGCGCGATGATCAATGTGTTTTGGGTAAGTGGCTGTATGGCGAGGGCGCAGCCCGATTCAAGGAACAGGCGGGTTTCCAGAGTGTGGTGACGGCACATGCGCATTTTCATAAGTGTGCCGGGCATGCGTTGAGCTTGGCCCTGGATGGTCACACCAAGGAAGCTGCGGCAGAAGTGACCGGCGGGGCATACGCCAAGGCATCGCTGGAGGTTTCGCGTCATCTGATGCGTTTGTGGCGTGATTTGGGTCTGGAGCGGGAAAGTCAGCAAAAATCCTGAGTCGCCTGTCACAACACAAAAAAGCGGGGATTGCCCCGCTTTTTTGTTGCCATGGTCGCCATCACCTTGGGCAACAGGCTAGAATCCGCACTTCGCCCCATTTTCGGTATTGATTTTATGTTCCCGCATTCCGTCCACATACGCCGTTATCTGGTGTGTGTCTGCTGCTTGGTTACGGCGCCTGCCTGGGGCGTAGTGCCGGATGCTGGCTTGTTGCGCCAGCAGATCGAGCAGGCGGATTGGTGGTTGCCGCCAGAGCGGGTTGATTTGCCTGCGCCGCTTGCGCCGCTGCCCCAAATGGCGGTGTGGCCTTTAAGTCCCGCAGCGCCTCTGCCTGCAGCACTTCCTGCGCCATTGCCCATTCCGGTGGGTACGCGTTTGCAGGCGCAGGGATTTTTGTTCGAGGGTAATCGACAGTTGTCCGCGCAGCAGTTGGCACCGGTCGTGGCGGCTTATTTGCATCGCCCCTTGCATTTTGAGGATTTGGCGGCGTTGGCGCGGGCGGTGGAGCAGGCTTATCGCGCTGCTGGTTGGGTGGCACGGGCCTATTTGCCACAGCAGGCGGTGGCGAACGGCGTGTTGACGATACGGGTCGTTGAGGCTGGGCTGGGGCAGGTGTGGCAGGAAGCGCTTGTGCCCATGCGCCTGGCGCCGGAGCGTGCGGGTGCTTATGTCTCCACGGCACAGCAATTGGGGCAGCCGATACAAGTCGCTGATCTGGCGCGCGGCAGTTTGTTGCTGGGGGATGTGTTGGGTATGCCGGTAGGTGTTAGCTTGCGCCAAGGGGCAACCCCGGCCCTGACGGATGTGGTGTTACGGCTACCGCCACGCCCTTGGTGGGTAGGTGAGGTAGCGTGGGACAATGGAGGCGTGTTTGCAACTGGTGCGCAGCGGGTGCAGCTCGGTGGGCGTGCTTGGAGTTGGTCGTCACGGGGGGACTGGGTGCAGGCACATGCATTGCTGACCGAGGGCAGTGATTATGTGCGCTTGGGGTATTTGCAAGCCGTCGGTCATACCGGCCTGCGTCTGGGGATGAATGCCACGATGTTGCAGTATCGTCTGCTGACCCCGCTGGGGAATGTTATGGCGGGCAGTGGACATTCGGACAGCTTGGGGCTGGAGGCCATGTATCCGCTGCGTCGCACCCGGCGCGACAACCTTAATCTGCGCTTTTTGTACGATTACAAGCATTTTGATAATCAGCAAAATGCTGTGCCGCTGAGTCGCTATCGTATTCAAACGTGGTCCGCCGGGGTGCAAGGCGAGCGTGAATTGGCCGTCGGTCAAGCGTGGGCTTACAGCGTGCAGTGGACGCGCGGGTTGGTTGATCTGGACGGCTCACCCAATCAGATGCTGGATGCAGCGACGACGCGGGTGGCTAATGGCTTCAACCGTTGGCGCTACGCTGTGAGTTATACACGGGATATCGATGCGCGCAATCACTGGCGTGTCGGCCTGTCGGGGCAGTTTGCCGACAATAATCTGGATAGTGCCGAGCAGTTCTATGTCGCAGGGGGCAATGGCGTGCGTGCGTATCCCAATGGTGAGCCGGGGGCTGCCGAGGGGCATCTGTTGCAATTGGCTTGGCGGCAGCATTGTCAGGCACAACTGGATTGCACGCTGTTCTATGATGCAGCGGTGCTGCGTCAGCGCTATCAGCATACGCTTGTCGCGCCGCTGTCTCCCAATCGCTATGCGTTGCAAGGTGTCGGCGCCGCGCTGGCCTGGCAGCCCAGTCCACACACCTTGCTGCGCATGACTTGGGCGCATCGGCTGGGTAATCATCCCAATCCTTTGCCGAATGGTCAGGATCAGGATGGCACGCTGTCCCTGCACCGTTGGTGGTGGCAGGCAAGTTGGCGCTTTTAGGGGATGGCATGAACGGGTGGCACAGCAAATTAGTCGGCGCGATATTGCTGTTGCAGGGTGTCGCAGTGCAGGCCGCCGGATCCGCAGGCTTGGTTGTCGGTGGGCAGGGGTTGGACAGCGTGCCCAATGAACGGGTATGGCAGCCGCCCTTTGGCCCGGATCAGGTGGCGGAAATGCCCCCGCTGGGGGTGGATTTGCCCTTCCTGAATCCACTGGTGCCGCCGCCTTTGCCCGCCCCGGTGCTGAGTTATACGCTGGATGTGCGACAAGCCGGGCGGCTGGTGCGTCGAAAAACTCAGCCTCCGCCCACTGATGGGCGCGCAGGTCAGGTGTTGCAGGCATTTTCCACCCCGGATGAGGCATCGCGCTGGCTGGGGGATTTGGCCGCAGAGCATGCGCGCTTGGCCATCAGCAAAGGGGTCGATCCGATTTACGCCGCCCGCATGGGGGCCACCTACAACCGGGTGCTGGCACATTTGCTGGAGTCGGGGGTGCCGATGGAGGAAGCCTTGGCGCGTGCCGAGCAGGCGTTTCAACTGGAATTGAACCAGCCGCGCCAAGATAGCCCGGTGCTGACAGCCGCCAAGGATCTGGTGTTTGCCGGGGCGGACAGCAACAGTCAGGTGGGTGAGTTGTCCGGTGCGCGCTCGGTCACCGGGGCGGAAACCTTTGATGCGGCGTTATCCTCGGCCTTGGCGCGCGGCTTGGCATTGCCTGAGGCGCTGGCCGAGGCCCGCATGCTGAGTGCCCGGCACGAGCAGTTGCTGGCCGCAGAGGCGCAGAATGCCCAGTTGCCGTTTGCCAGCAGCGAACCGAGTTTGCCTGCGCAGTCGCCTGCCGTGCAAACCCTGTTTCGACAATTGATCGCCAAGGGTTATCCGCCTGAGCGTGCCATGCAGCGTGCACAAGCCTTGGCGACCCCCGTCGCGGGCGCGGAAAGCGTGGAAGCACGCTTGTCGCGTGGCCAAGCGGCGGTCGAGGGCGACGAGAGTGCGCTGGCATTGCAACTGATGGCGCGACGTGGTTTGACGCCGGCACAGGCGGGACAGCGGGTCAGCGCCGTGGTGCCGATTGCCCCGGACACGGCGCTGGATCGCCTGGCTCGCGGTGAGGTGGCGCATGAGGATTTGGCGGCAGTGCAGGTGTTGCAGCACCTCCCGCGTGGGCAGCGCCAGCGCGTCGGCGCTGCACCGGCACCACAGGCGGAAAGTTTGGCGGAGTTGCTGGCGGCAGGTCGCGCCGGGGCGCAGTTGCCGGCCAAGGGCAATGTGCCGTTTGATCAGACCTTTGATCGGGCCGTGCATGCGGGTCACTCTCCGGCGCAGGCGCTACAACTGGCCCAGCGCATGGCACAGGCCGTGCGCTTCCGCTATCGCCTGCCACCGGCCTGGCGCAAGATCCTGGCTCGGCCCGGTGATTGGCGATTGACGCAGGCCGATGGTGCCGCATTGCCGGGATGGCTGTCACTGGAGCCGCATTCCGGCACGCTGAATGCGTTACAGGTACCAGAGGGCGGCTTGCCGTTGACTGTGTTGTTGCACTGGCGCGGACAGCAGCGCGTGGTTGTGCATGATGGGAATATGCCCGCACCGGTGACGGGGCGGTAATAATGAATTGAGGATATGACATGCCGTACTGGAATAAATTGAACGCCCTGCTAAAGGGCAAGCAAAAATGGCGCACTTTCGCAGTCATCCTGCTGTTGATTGCGTTTGTTGGCACCATTCTGTCCTTGCTGACCCGGCTGACATTTTTGCATGATGACCCGGAGACGCGACCTCGGCTGGCGGTGGTGGCTGCGCTGCATACGCCTGCTGGCGAGTCCATGTTGCAGGGGGCGAGCCTGTACGTGGAGCATCTCAACCAGCAAGGTGGCTGGCATGGCCGACAACTGGAGTTGCTGCCGCTGGACGAGCACGCGGATACGGTGGGCAAGGTGCTGGCGGATCGGCGCGTGGTTGGGGTGATGGGCTATCAGGATGCGGCACTGCTGGCGGCGGCTGCCCCCCGTTTGGCGGCGGCGAAACTGCCGCTGGTGAGTACCTTGGCACAATCCGGCGTGGTGTCGTTTGGTTTGGATGCGCAGGAAGAAGCGCGCTTTGCCGCCAACTATGCCCGCAACATTCAGCAGCAGCGCATGATGTACGTCATCCGCGAAAATGATCCGAGCTTTGATGCGCTGGTCAATCCGCTGCTGGAGGTTTATCAGCGTTTTGATACCCCGGTGCAGAAAGTCTGGACGTTACCCGGCGGCATTGTGGATGAGGCGCAGGTGCAAAAATTGCTGGCCGAATTACGCGACATCGATGTGGGCGCGATTTATATCGCCACCCAGCCGGAGCTGGCGGCCCGTCTGGTGCAAGGCATCCGCGCCAGCGGTAACTTGCTGGAAATCTATGGCCCGTCGCAACTGACCTCGCAATCCTTCAAGCTGGCGCTGCGCAAGCTGTCTGGCGCGGATGCCCGCTTGCAAAGCCACGGCATTATTGCCGCCACGCCCGTGCTGTTTGATACGGCCAATGATGATGCGCAACGTTTCCAGATCCGTTTTCAGCAAAAGTTCGGTTATTCACCCGACTGGTTGGCAGTGTATGCCTATGAAGCCGCCAATCTGGCGCTGACGCCGCCAGCCGATGGCAGTGAAATCAAGGGCATCGTTGGGCGATTGAATTTTGTTGCCGGACGGGCAACCTTGCCGATACAGATGGGGCAATACAATGGCGATGACCTGATTTCAGCGCCGATACAAATGTCGCCCTTGGCCAAGGGGGCCAGCTTCAATTACATCGACGCGCTGCGCCAAGGGCGGGTGTTGTACGTCAATGACCGCTTCATGTACAAAACCAATGTGGTGTATGTCGGCGTGACGGTAAACGAAATCAGCGAGGTCAACCGCCAGAAGGAAACTGCGCTGCTGGATTTGTCGGTGTGGTTCCGCTATCGCGGCAAGTTTGACCCGCAGGATGTGCAAATCCTGAATGCAGTGACGCCGGTGAAATTTGGCGCGCCGGAAGAGGTGCGAGACAGTGCCGATGTGCAATATCGTCGTTACCGCCTCAAGCAGACCTTCCAGATGAACTTTACCCAGGATGCGCGCGCCTATAACCAGCATATCGCCGGCCTGACGTTCCGTCACCGCGAGTTAAATCGCAACAACCTGCGCTATGTCGCAGACGTGCTGGGCATGCCATCCGGCAACGCCTTCGTGACGGATTTGCACAAGCGCCGCGTCATCAAGGCGGGCACGGATTGGCAGGTTGATAACGCTTGGTTCTCGCAGGATGTGCTGTTGGAGCGTGGCGACGGTGCGCCGCAATATGTCGGCATGACCGGCGAGCAGCCGCTGTATTCCACCGTCACGCTGGGGGTGTTGCTGAAGCCGGAGGCTTTCGCGGCACGTGATGTGGTCGATGCGGAATACTTTATTTATATCGCCATTTTTGGTTTGCTGGGCAGTTTGTCCGCGTTGTTGATGGATGCGCGCAAGCTGGGACGTTACTGGGGGCTGCAATCCTGGCTGTTGCGGGTGATTTTCTGGCCCATGCTGTTGCTGGCCATCGGTAATCTGCTGATTGATTATGCTTTTATGCACTGGATTCCCAGTACCACGCGCACGATTGTCACGGTGTATGAAAGTGCCTGGTGGTTGCTGGGCGCCCGATTGCTGGACATGTCGATCCGGCGTTTCCTCTGGGTGCCGCTGGAAGAAAATGCCAAGCGCAAGGTGCCCAACGTGATGAAGGTCATCGTGACGATTTTGATCTTCTCGCTGGCTTTCGCCGGGATTACGGCCGTGGTGCTGAACCAGCCGCTGACCAGTTTGCTGGCCACTTCCGGTGTGTTGGCCATGGTGGTGGGGTTCGCCATTCAGTCGAATATCGCCAACGTGTTTTCCGGCATCATTCTGAACATCGAACGCCCGTTCAAGGTCGGGGACATCATTAAGATCAACAATGTCATCGGCGAAGTGAAAGACATTACCTGGCGTACCATTCGGCTGGAGTCCTTCGATGGCCCGATGGTGATACTGGCCAATTCCAAGGTGTCTGAGGCCCAGGTGGAAAACATGAGCCAATTACCGTTTGGTATCGGCAGCGATGTGAATGTCTATACGCCACCGGAGGTGGATGTGCCTGTGGTGCAGCGTTTGTTGCAGCAAATTCTGGATGAGCATCCAGCCATTTTGCTCAAGGAGGATCCGATTTATAAGCCGTCGGCACGTTATCGTGGCGTGGTGAATGTGGGCGGGGCATGGGTATCGTGTTTTGCCTTGCGCTATCGGATTGCGGTGGTGTTCAAACGTTCCAAGATACAAGGTGAGGTTTGGCAAGCCGTGCGGAAAAGTTTCCTGCAACATGGCATTTCGCTGCAACCTGCCGGCAATGCCAGTGAGGTGGGCGAAGGGGTGGCTGATCCGGCGTTGCCGTGACCTTTGGGGAATTGCGGCGTCAGCCGCAGACGGCAAAAAGGGCGGCTAAGCCGCCCTTTTTGCATAGCAGGGAAAATTAGTCCTGATTTTTTCTGGCAATCATGTCGTGCATGATCGGGGCCAAAATCACTTCCATGGCATGGCTCATCTTGCCACCTGGCACCACCAAGGTGTTGGCGCGGGACATGAAGGAGTTCGGGATCATGCTCAGCATGTAAGGGAAATCCACGCCCTTGGGATTGCGGAAACGCACCACCACGAAACTTTCATCGGGTGTCGGAATGTCACGGGCGATGAAGGGGTTGGAGGTGTCCACAGTGGCCACGCGTTGGAAGTTGATGTCCGTGCGGGAGAATTGTGGGGTGATGAAGTTGATGTAGTCGGGCAGGCGACGCAGGATGGTGTCCACGGTCGCTTCGGCGGAATAGCCGCGCTCGGCTTGGTCACGGTGAATCTTTTGGATCCATTCCAGATTCACGACCGGTACCACGCCAATGCCCAGATCGACATAACGGCTGGCGTCGATGTCGCCATCACGCACCAAGCCATGCAGACCTTCGTAGAACAACAGGTCGGAGCCTTCTTCCACGCTTTCCCAGGGGGTAAACACGCCGGGCTTCAGGTCGGTCAGGCCGAAATGCTTGTTGTGCTGAACGGCTTCGGCATCGCTGTGCACGTAGTAGCGACGTTGGCACATGCCAGTGTCGCCATACTGTTGGAACATTTGTTCGATTTTGTCGAAGTGGTTGGCTTCCGGGCCGAAATGGCTGAAGTGGTTGTTGCCATTTTTGGCGGCTTCGGCGGAGGCGGTGCGGAACGCCATGCGATCCAGGCTGTGCAGGCTGTCGCCTTCAATCACGGCGGCCTTGATTTTTTCGCGGCGGAAGATGTTTTCAAAAGCACGTTTGACGGTGGTGGTACCGGCACCGGAAGAACCGGTAACTGCGATAACAGGATGCTTGCGCGACATATTTAGATTCCCCCTTGGTATAGATAAAGAATTTGAATAGTGTGGATAAAAATTTTCGAGCGGGCGATTTTAGCAGAATATACGTGCAACGCACGCTTCCGCCGGAAGTTCCGATGGCCACGGGCGAAGCATAACATGCCGGGACGGATGTCGTTGCTTCGTTTTGACGCGGGGTCGAGTGATATGCAGGTAATTGAAAAAATGACATTTTATTGATGAAAGCCAAATTTTGCCGGTGCTGATTCTATCTGTTGGGAGGGGATGTCGCTATAATGCGCCGCTTGTTTTTGTTCCCCATTGTTAACCATGTCCGCCGAATACCGCCCATCCGACCTCGAATCCCGCATCCAGCAACACTGGGAAAGCCAGCAGGCTTTCCGTGCCGACGATACCAGCGACCAGCCCAAGTACTATTGTCTGTCGATGTTCCCCTATCCGTCCGGCAAGTTGCATATGGGGCATGTGCGCAATTACACGATTGGCGATGTGCTGGCGCGCTATCACCGCATGCAGGGCTACAACGTGCTGCAACCCATGGGCTGGGACGCCTTTGGCTTGCCCGCCGAAAATGCCGCCATGGCCAATCAGGTGGCACCCGCCGCGTGGACGTATTCCAACATTGCCTACATGAAGCAGCAACTGAAGTCGCTGGGGCTGGGTATCGACTGGTCGCGGGAAGTGACCACCTGCCGCCCGGAATACTACCGTTGGGAGCAATGGCTGTTTACCCGTTTGTTCCAGAAGGGGCTGATTTACAAGCGTTTATCGACTGTGAACTGGGATCCGGTAGATCAAACCGTGTTGGCCAATGAGCAGGTGATTGACGGGCGCGGCTGGCGCTCCGGCGCGCTGGTGGAAAAGCGCGAAATCCCCATGTATTTCTTCCGCATCACCGATTACGCCGAAGAGTTGCTGGCCGATTTGGATGGCTTGACCGGCTGGCCGGAGCAAGTCAAAACCATGCAGCGCAACTGGATTGGCAAAAGCACCGGCGTGCGCTTTGCCTTCACCTATGGCGACAACGAAAAACTGTGGGTGTACACGACCCGCGCCGACACCATCATGGGCGTCACCTTCGTGGCGGTGGCCGCCGAGCATCCGCTGGCCTTGCAGGCCGCCGCCAATAATCCGGCGCTGGCAGCGTTTATCGAGGAATGCAAACAAGGTAGCGTGGCCGAGGCCGATCTCGCTACCATGGAAAAGAAGGGCATGGACACCGGGCTGAAGGTCGTCCACCCACTGACTGGCGCAGAAGTGCCGGTGTGGGTCGGTAACTATGTGCTGATGAGCTACGGCGACGGCGCGGTGATGGCCGTGCCTGCGCATGACGAACGCGATTTTGGCTTTGCCAAAAAATACGATTTGCCCATCGCGCAGTCCATACAGGTGGCGGGTGCGAGCTTTTCCACCGATGCCTGGCAGGAATGGTATGGCGACAAGGAAAAGGGCGTGTGCGTGAATTCCGGCAAATACGATGGCTTGGGCTATCAAGCCGCCGTGGAGGCCGTGGCCGCCGATTTGGTCGTGCGGGGCTTGGGCGAGAAAAAAGTGCAGTTCCGCCTGCGCGATTGGGGCATTTCCCGCCAGCGCTACTGGGGCTGCCCGATTCCCATCATCCACTGCCCAAGCTGCGGCGACGTGCCAGTGCCGGACGAACAATTGCCGGTGGTGTTGCCGGAAAACGTGGTGCCGGACGGCGCGGGCTCGCCGCTGGCCAAGATGCCAGAATTTTATGAATGCACCTGCCCCAAGTGCGGCGGCGCGGCGCGGCGAGAAACCGACACCATGGACACTTTTGTGGAATCGTCCTGGTACTACGCCCGCTATGCCAGCCCGCAATGCGCCAGCGGCCTGGTCGAGCCGGGTGCAGCGCAGCAATGGTTGCCGGTGGATCAATACATCGGCGGCATCGAGCACGCCATTCTGCATCTGTTGTATGCCCGTTTCTTCAGCAAGCTGATGCGCGACGTGGGGGTGTTTGGCGAAGAGGCCAAGCAGTCGGGCACGTTCGACGAGCCTTTCCGCAA
>DHYQ01000092.1:13875-21289 GCA_002414205.1 Gallionellaceae bacterium UBA5126
ACGGAAAAAATGTCCAAGTCCAAAAATAATGGCGTCGATCCGCAGGCCATCATTGACCAATACGGCGCGGACACCGCCCGGCTGTTCATGATGTTCGCCGCGCCGCCCGACCAGCAACTGGAATGGTCGGACAGCGGCGTGGAAGGCGCGTACCGTTTCTTGCGCCGGGTGTGGGCGCTGGCCAATGAGTTGAATGCCGAGGCTCCTTTGGGCGACAAGTTGTCGTCCGCCGACCAAGCCCTGCGCCGCGAATTGCATCTGACGCTGAAACAGGCCAATTTCGACATGGGCCGCTTGCAGTTCAACACCGTGGTGTCGGCCTGCATGAAGCTGCTGAACGCGCTGGAAAAAGCCCGCCACAGCGCCGACGCCGGGGTGCTGGCCGAAGGCGTATCCATGCTGCTGCGCCTGCTGTCGCCGATTACCCCGCACATCACGCACGCGCTGTGGCAACAACGCAGCGCGGGCGGCGACATCCTGACCGCCCCTTGGCCGCAAGTAGATGAGGCCGCGCTGGTGCAGGACGAAATCGAGTTGATGATTCAAATCAACGGCAAATTGCGCGGCAGCCTCAAGGTGCCCGCCAGTGCCGATAAGGCCGCCATCGAGCAACTGGCCCTGGCGGCAGAGGTGGTGCAAAAACACCTAGAAGGTGCAGCGGTGAAAAAAATCATCGTGGTGCCGGGCCGTTTGGTCAACGTGGTGGCCTAAGCATGCGCCTGTTGCTGCGATTCTGTTTGCTGATAACGCTACTGGTGCTGAGTGGCTGCGGTTTCCATCTGCGCGGCGAGGTCGGTATGCCCTTTGCCTCGCTGTATCTGGATGCGCGTGGCTTGCAGTCGCCTTTCATCAATGAATTGCGTCGTACCTTGCTGTTGAACAAGGTGCGTTTGACCGAGCGCGCCGAAGAGGCTGAGGTGGTGCTACACATTGCCAGCGAAATAGTGGATAAGCAGATTTTGACCTTGGCCGGTACTGGGCGTGTGAACGAGTTTCAATTGCGGCATCGGGTGGCGCTACATGCCTACGATCAGCAAAAAAACGACTGGATCCCGGCGGACGAATTGCTGCTGTATCGCAATTTTTCCTATGACGATACCAAAATCTTGGCGAAAGGCGCGGAAGAGGAGTTGTTATACCAAAGTATGCGCAATGACATGGTGCAACAAATTCTCCGTCGCCTGAGCCGGGCACATCCCATCCCGCCTGCCGAGGAATGATTAGTCTGAACAGTGATGACTTGCCCCGGCATTTGGCGGGGCGTTTACATGGCCTGTATCTCGTGCAGGGTAATGCGCCGCTGTTGATGATTGAAGCCGTGGATGCCATTCGCGCAGCCGCTCGCGCGCAGGGCTATACCGAGCGTGAAGTGTTGACGGTGGAGCCACATTTTCGTTGGGAAACACTGAGTCATAGCCTGCACAGTCGCTCGTTGTTCGATCCGCGCAAATTGCTGGAATTGCGTTTGCCGACGGGTAAACCGGGGATAGAAGGCGCTGCGTTGCTGCAAAACTTGCCCTTGCATGAGGATGTCTTATTGTTGCTGACCTTGCCGCAACTGGATTGGACGGCGCAAAAAAGCAAGTGGTACCAAGCGTTGCAGCAGCACGGCGTCTTGGTCAAGGCCGACGATGTGTCCCGCCAGGCCCTGCCAGATTGGATTTCCGCTCGTCTGCGTCGCCAGCAACAAAGTGCCGATCGTGAAACACTGACCTTCCTGTCGGAGCGCTGTGAAGGAAATTTGCTGGCGGCCTTTCAGGAAATTCAGAAGCTGGCCTTGCTCTATCCGCCGGGTGAGCTGGATTTCGAGGCTGTGCGTCATGTGGTCATGGATGTGGCGCGCTACGATGTCTATAAATTGGCAGATGCCGTGTTGCAGGGGGATTTGCCGCGGTTTGCGCATATTTTGACCGGATTGCGCGAAGAAGGTACGGCCAGCGTGTTGGTGTTGTGGGCCTTGAGCGAAGATCTGCAAATGTTGGGCCGTGTGTCGCAGATGATGCAAGCGGGCAGTGCGCTAGAGGCCGCCTTGCGTACATTACGGGTGCGTGACCATCGAAAATCCCTGGTGGCACAGGCGCTGCGGCGTCTAAATTTCTCCCGCATACAGGCGGGATTGCAACAGGCCTTGCAAGTGGATCGCACCATCAAGGGCTTGCGACGCGGCGACGAATGGGACGAAATCATGCAACTGGGTTGGGGGATGATGCGAACATGAGTGAGGTGTGGCTGGTTTTGACCAACGTGCCGACGGCAGCGGTCGCCGATGAGCTGGCGCGGATTGCAGTCGAGGCACAATTGGTGGCGTGTGTGAATCAGTTGGCTCCATGCCGTTCCACCTATCTCTGGCAGGGCCGCTTGATGCAGGAGACGGAAATTCCGCTGCTCATCAAAACAACTGCGGCGGCATATCCGCGTCTGGAAGCGCTGTTGCGGCAGCAGCATCCCTATGCGTTGCCAGAAATCATTGCCGTGCCCTTGGCGGCGGGTTTGCCCGCTTATTTGGGTTGGGTCGCCGAGCAAATTAAGGAGTAGTCATGCGTATCATCTGGGCAATTTTGTGCTTGCTGTGTGCCCCATGGGTTAATGCCAGTGGTTTGCTGGATCGTTTATCCGGTGAAGATAAGCCGCAATTTCTATCGCCGGAACAGGCGTTTTCGGTCAGCATACGCGTGCGGGATGGACAGTCCTTGCAAGCGGATTTTCAAGTCAGCCCGGGCTATTACCTCTACCGTGATCGCATTAGCTTTACCAGTCAACCTGCGCGCATCACGCAAGCCGAACTGCCGCCGGGAGAGTTGAAGCACGACCCTAACTTTGGTGATATTCAGGTTTATCACCAGTCATTTTCGGCGATTTTGCCGCTTTTGCCAGTCAAAACGACGCAGGTGGTGGTGGAGGCTACCTATCAAGGTTGTAGCGATCAGGGCCTGTGTTATCCGCCGGTGACGAAAGCCGTGATGCTGCAATTGCCAGCAAGCATGCCCATTGCGACGGTCGCGCCGCCAAGCGAAAGTGTGGTGGCAGCGGCGCCCCCGGTGGTCAGTCGTGTTGTGTCAGCGTCCTCGGCGCCTCAGGTGGGCGCGGATAATGCCACCGATAAAATCGTTTTACTGCTACAGCAGGGCAGTCTGTGGCTGGTGCTGTCCTCCTTTTTCGGCGCAGGTTTCTTGCTGGCTTTTACGCCGTGTATTTTCCCCATGATTCCCATCTTGTCCGGCATCATCGTCGGTCAAGGGGCAGACATGAATAAGAAACATGCATTCATTTTGTCGTTATCTTACGTTTTGGGGATGGCCGTTACCTATGCCTTGGCGGGTGTGGCGGCCGGTTTGTCTGGCGATTTGATTTCCAATGCACTGCAAACGCCCTGGGTATTGGGTGGTTTTGCGGCTATTTTCGTTGTTTTGGCGTTGGCGATGTTTGGTTTTTACGATTTGCAGCTACCCTCGGCATTGCAAAGTCGTTTGAGTCATACCAGCAATCAGTTGCATGGCGGACATCTGGGCAGTGTCTTCGTGATGGGGGCCTTGTCTGCCATCATCATGGGGCCATGTGTGGCCGCCCCGTTGATGGCAGCATTGCTGTACATTGGCCAGAGTCATGATGCCGTGTTGGGTGGCTGGGCGCTGTTTGTCATGGCCTTGGGTATGGGTTTGCCCTTGTTGTTGATCGGTACCTCAGCCGGTGCGGTACTTCCTCGTGCCGGGGCTTGGATGGAGTCGGTCAAACGCTTCTTCGGCGTGTTGATGCTGGCGCTGGCGCTGTACATCGTGCAGCCGTTGTTGCCGATCAGTGTACAGATGTTGCTGTGGGGGGCCTTGCTGGTGGTGACTTCCAGTTATCTGCATGTGCTGGATGTGCAGCCACATCACACCACTGGCTGGCATAAATTTCAAAAGGGTATCGGCTTGCTGGTGTTGTTGCTGGGTGTGGCCTATCTGATTGGTGCCTTGTCGGGTGCGCGGGATATTTTGCGCCCGTTGAGTGGATTGGCGGTCGCGCAAGCCGTGCCAGTACAGCAGGCTCGTTTTACGCGTATCCACAATTTGGCTGAGTTGCAGCAGCAGTTGCAGCAATCGACTGGGCAGCATGTCATGCTGGATTTTTATGCGGACTGGTGTGCCGCATGCAAGGAAATGGAGCGCAATACCTTCAGCGATGCCGGTGTGCAGCAGCAACTGGCTGGTACGCGCTGGCTCCAGATTGATATGACCGGGAATACCCCGGAAGATAATGTGTTGCGGAAGCATTTTGGTTTGTTCGGCCCGCCCGCAGTTTTGCTGTTTGATGAGCATGGTGCCGAGTTGTCGGCGCATCGGGTGATTGGTTATCAGGCACCGGCGATGTTTCGACAAAGTTTGCAGCAGGCGGGGATTTGAAAAATAGACAATTTTCGCGTAAGTATTGAGTGGCATTATCAAGAATTCTGGCGAGATAGTTTGGTGGGGTGGTCAGGGCGCATCAAGCTGATTTTTAGAATAAATACAGCGAAAATGTGGACAATACCCCCCTATTTGCGGCAAAATCCGCGCCATGAAAAATATACTCGTTTTGCATGGCCCAAATCTTAATTTGCTGGGGACGCGTGAGCCAGAAGTGTATGGTCGCACCACGTTGCAGGAAATTAACGAACGTTTAGCGATTTTTGCTCAAGAAAAAGGTGGCGCAGTCAGTAGCTTGCAAAGCAATGCCGAATTTGAGCTGATCAATCGCATTCATCAGGCCCGTAGTGACGGCACCAATTTCATCATCATCAATCCAGCGGCATTTACTCACACCAGTGTTGCCTTGCGTGATGCGTTGGCGGGTGTGGCCATTCCCTTTGTGGAAGTGCATCTGTCTAATGTGTACGCACGCGAGTCTTTTCGACATCACTCTTATTTTTCCGACCTGGCGGTTGGCGTAATCAGTGGTTTGGGATCGCTGGGGTATGACTATGCGGTGCGTTTTGCATTTAATTATTTATCGAATCGTTAAGGAGATACTCCATGGATTTACGTAAACTGAAAACCCTGATTGACCTGGTTGAAGGTTCCGGTATTGCTGAATTGGAAATCAGCGAGGGTGAGGAGCGTGTGCGCATTACCCGTACCGTGGCCAATGCACAGCCCGTTTACGCGCCACAGGCCCAGCAGGTGTATTCCGTGGCACCCGCCGCTGCACCCGCCCCCTTGGCTGCACCTGCGGTAGCTGCCGAGCCAGCCGCAGCGCCAGTGCCGGAAGGTCATGTGGTGAAATCGCCCATGGTTGGGACGTTCTACCGCTCCGCGTCGCCAGGCGCCAAGCCATTTGTGGAGTTGGGTCAATCCGTCAATAACGGCGATACCCTGTGCATCATCGAAGCGATGAAGCTGTTGAATGAAATCGAAACCGACAAGACTGGCACCATCAAATCCATTCTGGTTGAAAATGGCCAGCCCGTGGAATTTGGTCAGCCTTTGTTTGTAATCGCTTGATGTCCGCCGCGCAGGCGGTGTTGCATCTCTGGAGTGCCTGATGTTTGAAAAAATCTTGATCGCCAATCGTGGCGAAATTGCCCTGCGCATACAGCGCGCCTGTCGGGAGCTGGGCATCAAAACCGTGGTGGTGCATTCCGAAGCGGATGCGGATGCCAAGTATGTCAAATTGGCGGATGAATCCGTGTGTATCGGCCCTGCCGCTTCGACCTACAGTTATTTGAATATCCCAGCGATTATCAGTGCGGCGGAAGTCACCGATGCGCAAGCGATTCACCCCGGTTACGGCTTCCTGTCGGAAAACGCCGACTTTTCCGAGCGGGTGGAGAAATGCGGCTTTGTGTTTATCGGCCCACGTGCCGACACCATTCGCCTGATGGGTGACAAGGTCAGCGCCAAGAGCGCCATGAAAAAGGCCGGTGTGCCGTGCGTGCCTGGCGTGGAAGGTGCTTTGCCGGACAATCCGGCGGAAATCATCAAGATTGCCCGCACCATTGGTTACCCGGTGATTATCAAGGCTGCTGGCGGCGGTGGCGGTCGCGGCATGCGGGTGGTACATACCGAAGCAGCGTTGCTGAATGCCGTCACGATGACCCGCACTGAAGCGCAGGCTGCCTTCAACAACCCCATGGTTTACATGGAAAAATTCCTGGAAAACCCACGCCACATCGAAATTCAGGTGTTGGCCGACCAGCATGGCAATGCGGTGTATTTGGGCGAACGCGATTGCTCGATGCAACGCCGTCACCAGAAAATTATTGAGGAAGCACCCGCGCCACACCTCAACGCGCGTCTGCGCAACAAGGTGGGTGAGCGTTGCGCTGAAGCCTGTCGCAAGATTGGCTATCGCGGTGCGGGTACTTTTGAATTCCTGTACGAAAACGGCGAGTTTTATTTCATCGAAATGAATACCCGCGTGCAGGTGGAACATCCGGTGACGGAAATGATTACCGGCATCGACATCGTTAAGCAGCAGATTCTGATTGCCGCCGGTGAAAAGCTGCCGTTCCGCCAACGTGACATTGAATTCAAGGGGCACGCCATCGAATGTCGTGTGAACGCCGAGCATCCCTACAAGTTCACGCCTTCTCCCGGACGCATTACCACTTGGCATCCGCCCGGCGGCCCCGGTATCCGCGTGGATTCGCATGTGTATGCCAACTACTTCGTGCCGCCTTATTACGACTCCATGATCGGCAAGATCATTGCCTACGGTGATGACCGTGAACAGGCCATGGCGCGCATGCGCACAGCGCTGCTGGAAATGGCGGTGGAAGGCATTGAAACCAATATCCCGCTGCATCAGGACTTGTTCCAGGATGCGGCCTTCATCAGCGGCGGCACCAGCATCCATTATCTGGAAGAACGCTTGGCCGAGCGCGGTAAAAACAAGTCATGAGTTGGTTGACCCTGACCGTTTCCTCCGATGCCCAGCATGCCGAAGCGTTGAGCGAGGCTTTGCTGGAGCTGGGCGCATTGTCGGTGGATATGCTGGATGCCGATGCGGACACGCCCGACGAGCAAGCCATTTTCGGTGAGCCGGGTGAGCCACCGCCGGGGATTTGGCAACATAACCGCATCAGCGCCCTG
Organism: Gallionellaceae bacterium UBA5126; assembly: GCA_002414205.1. Lineage (GTDB taxonomy): Bacteria > Pseudomonadota > Gammaproteobacteria > Burkholderiales > Gallionellaceae > Gallionella. Next base: position 20,925 of record DHYQ01000092.1, read on the forward strand.
TTCGATGAGGATCAGGATGTGGCGGCGATTTTGCAGCAGGCGGTGGAGGCTTTGGGTTTGCCCGCCGTGCCTGAGCACAGCATTGATCGGCTGGCAGACAACGACTGGGTGCGTCTGACCCAATCGCAGTTTGATCCGATACGCATTTCCGAGCGGCTGTGGATTGTGCCGACTTGGCATCAACCCAGCGATGCCAGCGCCATCAATATTGTGCTGGATCCCGGTTTGGCTTTTGGTACGGGCAGTCATCCCACCACGCGGTTGTGCTTGCGCTGGCTGGATTTGCATGTGCAAGGTGGTGAGACGGTGCTGGATTATGGTTGTGGCTCCGGCATTTTGGCCATTGCCGCACGCAAACTCGGCGT
>DHYQ01000092.1:21398-26886 GCA_002414205.1 Gallionellaceae bacterium UBA5126
GCCAATCAAGTGACTGAAATCGCTTTCTATCTGCCAGATGGCGCGCCCGGCGGGCAATATGACATCGTGGTGGCGAATATCCTGACCAACCCGTTGCGCGTACTAGCCCCGTTGCTGGCGGGTGCGACACGCCAAGGTGGACGCATTGTGCTGTCGGGGATTCTAGAGCAACAGGCGCAGGACGTGATGGCGGTGTACAACCAGTGGTTTGACTTCGTGCCGCCGGTGTTTGAAGACGGCTGGTCGTGCCTGTCGGGTTGCAAACGGTAATCAGCATGGACGGCACCACGCTTTGCCCGCATTGCCAGACGCGCTTCAAGATTTCTGAAGTGCAGTTGGCGGCGCGCGCGGGTATGGTGCGCTGTGGTCAGTGCAGGCAGGCGTTTGATGCACGTGCTGCGTTTGTGCGCAATGCGGAAGAAGAGGGGGCGCAACGCAGTGCGGTTGAGCCTCTGGCGGCGTCAGTGCAGGAAGAGGCTGCCGAGGTGACGTTGCGGCAAGCCGCGCCCTTGCAGCCAGAACATGTGCCGGTGTTATTGCTGGGAGGGCAGCCCAGTCCGCGTCAACGTCGTTTGCACAAGCTGTTGGGCTTGGTGAGTGTGTTGCTGCTACTGCTGCTTTTTTTTCAGGTGACGTTTTTTTTCCGGGTGGAATTGGCGGGCCGCTATCCCAACCTCAAGCCAGTGTTGGCGGATGCCTGTGCAGCCTTGGGTTGTCGTGTTGGGTTGCCGCAGGAAGTGGATTTGATGAGCATCGAGTCGTCAGAGTTGGAAGCCGTGCCGCAACATGACAATCAAATCATCCTGCACGTCTTGCTGCGTAATCGCGCCAATGTGGCGCAAGCCTATCCCCGATTGGAGTTGACCCTGAAGGATGAGCAGGATCGACCTTTGGTGCGACGGATTTTATTACCGGTGGATTATCTGTCGCCGCAAGACAAAGAAAGTGACGGCCTGGCGGGCAATCAGGAGTTGCAAATTCGTTTGCCGCTGGATATTCATGATCTCAAGCCCGTTGGTTATCGCCTGAGTCTGTTTTACCCTGGATAACACGCCCCCAAAATGCGCCCCGCGCGCGCGCCAGTGACAGCAGGCAAATTCGCCGCGACCCCGCGTTGAAATTGCCAAGCCAGCCAGGCAAATGCCATGGCTTCCAAATTATCTCCATCCAGTCCCAATGTTTGTATCGGTGCGACGACACAGCTTGGCAAGTGTTGTTGTAGTCGTTGGCGCAACAGGTGATTGTGTGTGCCGCCACCGCATAAATACACGGCTTGCGCCCCCGTACAATAGGCGTTGATGGCATCCGCAATGCCATGTACGGTTAATTCCAGCAGCGTGCGTTGCACATCCTGTGGCCGCTCGTCGCCGCTCAGAAAACCTTGTAGCCAAACGATATTGAATAAATCCCGCCCACTGCTCTTGGGTGGTGTTTGCCGGAAAAACGGCTCGGCCAGCATCGCCTGCAAATGCGTCGGTAAAACCTGCCCTTGTGCCGCCCAGGCGCCATCGCGGTCGAAGGGTTGTTGTAAATGTTGCTGGCACCAGGCATCCAGCAACAAGTTGCCGGGGCCGCAATCGAAGCCCGCCGTGGTTTGACCCGGTGCCAAATCAGTCAGGTTGCTGATACCGCCGATATTGACGATGACGCGATGTTGTGTGGGGTGGCGCAGTAGGGCGTCATGGAAAGCGGGCACCAGGGGTGCGCCTTGTCCGCCGGCGGCGATGTCGCGGCTGCGGAAATCGTGGATAACCGTCAAACCAGTCAATTCAGCCAGTAAGGCGGCGTTGCCAATTTGCAGGGTGTAGCCTTGTTGTGGGTTGTGGCGGATGGTTTGGCCGTGACAGCCGATGGCGGCAATATCGCCGGGAAACTGGGTCTGCAAGGCTTGTACGCTATGCGCATACAGTTCGGCTAACTGGTTGGCAACCAGTTGTGTGCGGTGCAGTTCGTCATGCCCCGGCACATGCAGCGCTAACAAGGCCTGACGCAGTGTTTGTGGGAAGGGGAGATAATGTGTGGCCAACAGGATTGGCAGGTCGGTGGAAAAGTCTACCAGCGCAGCGTCCACGCCATCCAGACTCGTCCCCGACATCAAGCCGATATAGCGGCAGCCGCTCAATCAAGCTTCGCCAGATTGGTGTTGCGTAGCACGTCCAGTTGGGAAGCAAATAGATCCGCCGCTTGCTGGAAGCGTGTGCGGTTGGCGTCGTTAATTGGTTGTGCATTCGGCAGCGCGACGCGCAGTGGGTCACGTTGCACGCCATCAATCTTGAATTCGTAATGCAGGTGCGGCCCACTGGCCAAGCCGGTCATGCCGACATAACCAATGACGCTGCCTTGGGATACGCGTTGTCCGCGCTTCATGCCCTGTGCTGCACGCGACAAGTGACCATACACGGTGCTATAGCGACCTTGGTGCTTGATGATGACCACGTTGCCGTAGCCATTTTGCCAGCCCACATAGTCAATCACACCATCCGACGTGGATTTGACCGGGGTGCCCGTGGGGGCTGCAAAGTCAGTACCCTTGTGGGCGCGCCATGTATTCAGGACGGGATGGAAGCGGGCGCTGGTAAAGCCGGAGGAAACGCGTGAGAACGCAATCGGCGAACGCAGGAAAGCCTTGCGGGCGCTCTTGCCTTCGGTGGTGTAGTAATCGCCGTGCTGCTCGTCCGTCTGGAAATACACCACCTTGTAGGAATGACCCTGGTTGATGAACTCGGCGGCCTGAATGCGGCCCGTTTTGACCAGTGCGCCACTGCTATAGGTCATTTTGTACACGGCTGTGAAGCGATCGCCGGGCTTGATGTCGTGGTGGAAGTCAATGTCGCCACTGAAAATTTCAGTCAACTGATTGGCGGCGGCCTCCGGCATACCGGCAGCGTCGGTCGCTTGATACAAGCTGGTTTTAATCACACCGGTGCGCACAAACAAGCGCTCTTCGGTTTCTGCGGTTTTGGAGAGTGCGACGAATTTGTCACCTTGCTTGCTGATGGTGACTTCATTGGTCGGAGAGCTGAGGTATTTGAGGCTAATCAGGCCACCATCGGCGGTGGTGTCGGCATGTACTTCACGTCCTACGGCCAGCTTGCGGAAAGATTCCACGGCCTTGTCGGTGCGCATATAGTTGCTCGCGTCATTGTCGTTGACCCCTAAGCGATGCAGAAATTCGGCGACCGTTTCACCGCGCTGGATGCGCTCTGTGTGCGAGTAGACGTGATTGCTGGTTTTTAGGGGGGTGATGCTGGGGAGGGAAACTTCAGTGCTGATCACTTGATCGCTCAGGGCGCTGATTTCATTGTGTGGCACCAAGCCAAAAGCAGTGACGACACTTAGCAAGGGGATGGTGGAAACCGAAACCAACCAACGCAACTTTTTTTTACGTTCTTGAATCAGTGAATTTTGGGGTAACATTCGCGCCTCTTCGTTATTGCGTACCGGGACAAATTGTCCAAAACGGCTCGCATACACACTCAGGCGCGCACTTTACCAGAATATGACGGTTGTGCAACCGAAAATGCACCTTGCGCCAGCGTGGGTTGGTTTGTGAGGGTGTATTTGTTATTAATTGTGGCTAATATAAGCTAAAAAAGTTTAATTGTAGATAAAGTTGGTAAAAATGAACGAGCAAAACTTGCCGGAAACGCTGGAAATCATCCGTCGTGGCGCACAGGAAATCCTGTTGGAAGAAGAGTTGATTCAAAAGTTGAAGCAGGGCCGTCCGCTGCGCATCAAGGCCGGTTTTGACCCCACCGCGCCGGATTTGCATCTGGGGCATACCGTGCTGCTGAACAAGATGCGTCAGTTGCAGGATCTGGGGCATCAAGCCCTGTTTCTGATTGGCGACTTCACCGGCATGATCGGCGACCCGACTGGCAAGAACGCCACCCGTCCGCCCTTGTCGCGCGAGCAGGTGGTCGAGAATGCCCAGAGTTATCAGGCACAGGTGTTTAAAATCCTTGACCCGGCCAAGACGGAGATATGCTTCAACTCGACTTGGATGAATGCGCTAAACGCCGCTGATTTGATCAAGCTGGCCGCCACGCATACGGTGGCGCGCATGCTGGAGCGCGATGATTTTTCCAAGCGTTATCGCAATAATCAGCCCATCGCCATTCACGAATTCCTCTATCCGCTGGTACAAGGCTACGATTCCGTGGCGCTGAAGGCCGATTTGGAACTCGGTGGCACCGACCAGAAATTCAACCTGCTGATGGGGCGTGAGTTGCAGAAGCATTACGGCCAGCCAGCGCAGTGCATTCTGACCATGCCGCTGTTGGAAGGGCTGGACGGCGTGAACAAGATGTCCAAATCGCTGGGCAATTACATCGGCATTACCGACACGCCGCAGGACATGTTCGGCAAGCTGATGTCGATTTCCGACACGTTGATGTGGCGCTATCTGGAGTTGCTGTCCTTCCGCAGTCTGGTGGAAATTGCCGCTTGGCGCAGCGAAGTCGAGCAGGGTCGTAATCCGCGTGACATCAAGGTGCTGCTGGCACAGGAAATCGTCGCCCGCTTCCATAGTCAGGCCGCTGCCGAGCAGGCTTTGACGGAATTTGAAGCGCGTTTCCGTCAGGGTGCGCTGCCGGACGATATGCCGGAAATCAGCGTGCCATCCGCCAATGGTTACATTGCCATCGCCCATCTGCTAAAGCAGGCCAATCTGGTCGCCAGTACCTCCGAAGCCCTGCGCATGATCGACCAAGGTGGCGTGAAGCTGGACAGTGCCAGGGTCAGCGACAAAGCCTTGCAAATCTCCGCCGGGACGGTGGTGGTGGCGCAAGTCGGCAAGCGCAAATTTGCCCGCGTGACGGTCGCGTGATGCTGTAGATTTTTGAATTTAAATAATATTTTATAGTTGGCGCGGCGACGGGCTGCCATGTTTGAGACCGAAGAAATGCGTGGATTTATCCCTATTTAATTCGGTCTCATCATGGGCAATCTATCGTATATAATCGCCCGTTATTTTTTTGGGACAAGTTTTTGCCATGCTGGAAGTCAGCGCTCTGGCGTGTAGCCGGGGCGATCATCGGTTGTTCTCTGACCTGAGTTTTTCGTTGCAGCCGGGTCAAATCATGCAAGTGCAGGGGGAAAACGGCACTGGGAAGACCAGTTTGCTGCGGACGCTGTGCGGCTTTTTGCTGCCTGACGCTGGGGAAATTTACTGGAACGGCCAGAAGCGCGACGACTTGGCCGAGGGTTATTTCGCCAACTTGCTGTACTTGGGGCATCACAATGCCATCAAGGACGAGTTGAGTGGGGTGGAGAATTTGCGCATTGCGGCGGGTTTGGCCGGGGTGGCGCTGGATGACAAGGAAGCGCTGGCCGCCTTGCGTCGCATGGGTCTGAAGGGGCGTGAGCGCTTGCCTACCAAGGTGTTATCACAAGGGCAGCGTCGCCGCGTCGGGTTGGCGCGCCTGCTGGTCGGCGAGGCCAAGTTGTGGGTACTGGATGAACCATTGGCGGCATTGGATGTCGGAGC
>DHYQ01000092.1:27209-28345 GCA_002414205.1 Gallionellaceae bacterium UBA5126
GGCGTGTTGTGGGTGGCGGCCTTGCTGGCCTCGATGTTGTCCATGGGGCGGTTGTTCGCGGCGGATTATGCCGACGGCACGCTGGAGCAGATGTTGCTGGCTCCGCAGCCCTTGCTGGTGGTCGTGCTGGGCAAAATGGCCGCGCACTGGGTGGTGTCCGGTTTGCCGTTGGTGCTGATTGCCCCGGTGTTGGGCATACAGTTCGATTTGCCGCTGGCGGCGCAGGGGGTGCTGATTGTAGGCCTGCTGCTGGGCACGCCGGTGCTGAGCATGATTGGCGGCATTGGCGCAGCGCTGACTCTGGGGCTGCGTGGCGGCGGGGTGTTGTTGTCGTTGCTGGTGTTGCCGTTGTGCATTCCGGTGTTGATTTTCGGCACCGGTGCAGTGTATGCGGTGTCCGCCGGGCTGGATGCGGCGGTCAGTTCTAATTTGTCGCTGTTGGGGGCGATGTTGGTGTTTGCGCTGGTGTTGACGCCTTGGGCGGCGGCACAAGCCTTGCGTATTTCGATGGAGTGATTTGTGGCGATCAACTGGTTCAAGTATTCCGCGCCCAGCACCTTTTACGGGCTGGCAGGCAAGCTGATTTCGTGGTTTGCCGTCCCGGCAGCCGTGCTGTTCGTGGTCGGTTTGTACATCGGCTTTTTTGTCGCGCCCACCGATGCGGTGCAGGGTGAGGCGTATCGCATCATCTTTATCCACGTCCCGGCGTCGATTCTGTCCATGTTCATCTACCTCATCATGGCGGGCTATGCCGCGCTGGGGCTGATTTTCAACACCCGCTTGTCGGCCATGATGGCCTCGGCGCTGGCCCCAACTGGCGCGCTGTTCGCCTTTATCTCGCTGTGGACCGGCGCGTTCTGGGGCAAGCCGATGTGGGGCACTTGGTGGGTATGGGATGCGCGCCTGACTTCCGAGCTGATTCTGCTGTTCCTGTACTTCGGCTTTATTTCCTTGCACGCCTCGATTGACGACCCGCGCCGCGCCGACCGCGCCGCCGCGCTGCTGGCAATCGTTGGCTCGGTCAACGTGCCGATTATTTATTTCTCGGTGAAGTGGTGGAACACCCTGCATCAAGGCTCGACCATCAAATTCACCGGCACCAGCATGCACGTGGCCATGCAGCAGGCCATGTTCAT
>DHYQ01000105.1 GCA_002414205.1 Gallionellaceae bacterium UBA5126
GTCGGATTGGCAATGGTGGTCACTTGCAAATTGGCGCTGGCGGCGGTGCTGTTCCAGGCCGTACTGGCGTTGCTGACCGAGGTGGCGGTGACACCTGCACCCGTGCTGGCAGCGGTGGTGCCCGCCGCGATGGTGTTGGCCTTGGTCGCGGTGGTCGCCATGGCCGTCACATCCACTTGCACGGTGCAACTGCTGTTGGCCGCCAAGGTCGCCCCGGACATGGACAACAGTTGCGTCCCCGCCGTGGCGGTCAGCACACCCGCCGGGCAAGTGGTGCTGGCGTTCGGCGTCGCGGCAATTTGCAAGGCAGTGGCAAAATTACTGAAGTTATCCGTCAGCGCCAGCGCGGTATAGCTTTCCGTGGTCGAAGGATTGGTGATGGTGACGATGAGCGTGGCGGTTTCACCGACGTTGATGTCGGTCACCGTGGTCGCCCCTATTTTGAAGGTCTTGCTGGCGGTCAGGCCACTCACCACCACGGTAGCGCTTTTGGTGGCCGCCACGGTACCCGATTCGGTGCTGGTAATGCCCGTAACGGTATTGGTAAAAGCGCCTTGCTGCGTGCCCTTGACGGCGACGGTGACGGTACAGACGGCATTGGGTGCCAGCGTTGCACCCGACAAGGTGAGGATGGTATTGGTGACATCCAGGCTGGCGGTCGCCCCCACCCCGCATGCCGCAGCGGTGGTGATGCTGGGCGCGGCGGTTGCCAGGGTGCCAGCCGGGAAGGTGTCGCTCCAGGTCAAATTGCTCAGCGTGGTGGCCACGTCATTGTTTTTGACCGAAATGCTCAGGGTCGTGCTACCGCTCCCTACCACGATGGGCGATGCGGAATAGGTCATGGCCGAGAAAGTCGGCGCAGTCAGGGCATTGGCGGTGAGGGTAATGCTGGCCGCAGCGGTGGTGCTGGCAGCCATCGCGGTCTGATCCGAGGTCGCCGTCACTGAAGCAATGCTATTGATTTTACTGGCAAAAGCGGCTGTCGCCACCACATCCACTTCGACATAACAGGTGCTGGGCGTGGCTGCTGTACCGGCAGCCAACGTACCGCCGGACAGGCTCAGACTGCTCGCGCCTGCCGTCGCCGTCGCGGTACCGCCGCAGGTATTCACCAGATTGGGCGTGGTCGCAATGGTAAACGTGACGGGCAAAGTCGAGGGTGCCGTCGAGAAGTTGTCGGTAAAGGCCAGACTGTTGGTATAACTGTCGGTGGCGTTGTTGCTGAGGGTGACGCGCAATTTAGTCGGCAGATTGGTGCTCATATTGGCGGTGCCCGTCACACCATTGACGCTCTTGCTGGCCGACAGGGTCGAGCTACTGGTCAGGGTTGCCGTTGCCGAGGCAGTGTTAGTGGCATTTTGGTTATTGGTGATCACACCAATGGCCATGACGTTGTTAAATGGCCCCCCCTGACTGGTCACTTTGACCGGAATGGTGATGGTACAGGTCGCACCCGTTGCCACGCTGGCGCCACTCAAGCTAATGACATCGGGTGGCCCGGCCACGACTGACACCAGGGGCGTGCCGGTACAGCCCGCCGAATTCGCCGTTGCCCCAGCCACCACCATCCCCGCAGGCAAGGTGTCCGTCCAGCCAACATTGGTCAGCGTGGTCGCATCGTTGTTTTTCACGCCGATGGTCAGATTGATGACTTCGCCGACAAAGGCCGTGGCTTTCGACAAGGCTTTGCTCAAGGTCGGGGCCGCGTAAGCGGTCACGGTCAGACTGGCCCCTCCCGCCGCAATATTGCTGGCAGACACCACCCCTTGCACACCGGTCACGGCGCCAATGGCCAGACTGATGTTCTTGACGCCCGCATTGGCATTCACCGGCACGACGACATCGACCGAAACAGTACAGGTGGACGGCACCAGATAGGTACCGGCGGCAATCGCCCCACCGCTCAGGCTAATGAGCTGCGTACCGGCGCTGGCCGTCACCACCGGCGTTGCGCCGCCGGCATTACAGGTGCTGCTGGCATTCGGGGTGGGCGCAATCACCAGCCCCGTCTGCGCGGAAAAATCATTGCTGAACGCCAGACTGGTATACGCACCGGCGGAGGTGATGGTGTAGGTCAGGGTCGCAATCTGGTTGGTGCGCACCGTCGCAGCGGAAAAAGCTACGCTGGCGACAAAGGACTGCACGGCAATGGACTGGTTGGAGCCCGTGGCATTAGTGACCCCCTGGTAGCTGCTCACCATGCCACTGGGCAGCGCAATGCTGTAGTTGCCCTGGGTGTCGCCGGTAATGGGAATGGTGATGCTGCACGCCGAATTTTTCAGAATCGTGCCCCCACTCATGCCGATGTTGCTGCCGCCTACACTCCCCGTCAAGGTGGGCGTGCCACACCCAGCTCCGGCGCTGGGCACACCATTAACGATCAACCCCGCTGGCAAGGTATAAGCCCAAGCCGCATTGGTGAGCGAGCCATTGGCATCGTTATTGGTCAGGGTAACGGTATAGGTGGCCGTCTGCCCCAGATAAATGGTGGATGGATTCAACGTGGTACTGATGGAGGGCGCGGCAAAGGCGCTGACCTGGATGGTGGCATTCGCGGCGGCGGTATTGGTGAAATTCCCCAGACTAGCCGTGGTCGATGTCAGATTATTGGCCGGAATGCTGTTGACACTATTCCCCTGCACCGCCGTACTGATGGCGACTGTGACATCACATTGCCCAACCGTCGCACCATTCAACGCGGGCACCGTGCCCCCCGCCAACTGAATCAGATTGGTGCCCGCTGTGGCCGTCAAGGTACCACCGCAGGTATTGACTGGCGCGGGCGCGGCCTGAATGGTCATCCCGGCCGGCAAGGTGTCACTCCAGCCCACATTGGTCAGCGCCTGGGTCTGATCGTTAAACACGGAAATGGTCAGGGTGGTCGTGTCGCCAGGATTAATCAGCGTCAAACCAAAGTTTTTATTGAGCGTCACGGCATGAACGACACCACTGCATAGCACAAGCAACACAGCCCACAGGGATTTGACGAGGTTGATCCGCTTCATTTCACATGTTTCCTCAAGGGGGCCACAGGACGTGACCCGGAGTGATTATTTTTGCAAGTCGCGCTCTTGCACTTCGCTTTGCAAGTGCTGCACAACCTGCGGATTGACCAATTGCAATTCGACACGACGGTCGCGGGCACGCGAGAGCAGCGTGGGCTTACCCGGCTGGGTGCGCTGCATACCGAACGCCTGGACTTCCAAGCGTGAGGCAGGCATGCCCTGTTGCAGCAAGTACTGCCGTACCGCCGCGACGCGACGTTCGGACAAGCGCAGATTGTAGCGGGCATTGCCACGGCTATCGGCATGACCGCCCAAGCGCAGATGCAGTTGCGGGTAGGTTTGCAGCGCCGTGAGCACCTGTTGCAAGGCGGCACGACTGGCAACACTCAATTCGGCACGGTCGGTGGCAAAATGCACCACATTAGGGATTTTCTCCAATGTCGGCGGGCGCGAGACCGATTTTACCGGGGGTGGCACGATGGGAGCATCCAGCGGCAAACGCTGCTCGGCGCTGGGTGCCGGGACGACTGGTGACGGTTCAGCGCAATTTTCTGCCTGCTGCAACCGCCATTCAGCATCCTGCACTTGCTGACTGGCATGTCGCTCCCCCAGTTCGGGCTGCTCATGTCCGGCCCAGATCAGCTTCACTTCTGCCGGGCCACGCCAAACTTGAGCACAAGGTTTGCTAACCAAGGCGGCCCAGCGCTGCCACAAATCCTCCCGCACCCGTACACTGCCACGCACGGGATCAGGGGCGGCAACGGCATGCCCCTGCCCATGTTCTATCCAGTCCACCAATTGCTGCGCCCGCGCCAAGGCATCCTCGGCCACGCCCGTGTTATCCAGTTCGATAAATTCTTCCTGGGCGAAATCCAGCCAGGCATGCGCGCTGGCGGCCAGCGGCGACGTACTACCGGCGCGGGCATGCAAATCGGCGATTTGCGCCAGCATAGCCGGATCGGGTTGTGCCGCCCAGGCGGGCAAACTCAAACACCACAATAGCAACCAGTGCCCGTGTTTCATGGTTTCATGCTCCGTGCCGGGGTGCGATCTTCGCGGCCATTCAGACCGCCGTTGAACAAATCTTCGTCAAACTTGAAGCGCAGACGGACATAAGCGCCCTTGTCCGTGGCATTTTGCGCAATCAAATCCACATCCTTGAAACCAAACAAGTTGTAGCCCACCGACAGCCAGAGGTTTTCCTGAAGCAAATAACCCACTTCTGCGCCTAACCCATAACGCACTTGGCGGAACGTGCCATCGCCCATGGCCGACGCCTGCACCCCGGCATCCCAACGCTCGGTGATGTCCCAGATCACCCGTCCAGAGACCAGTTGCGTATGGCTGCGGCTGGACAAGCCCATGCTGTTGTCGGTCAGCCATTTGGCCGCGTAGTGACCACTAGCCTGCCAATCGGAGTCGGCTTGGTAATTGACATGCAGCGACAGAATGTCCATCACCCGGTGGAAAGGCGTGGCGACCGTGCTGTCGGATTCACGCCGATGCTCGAATTTACTGAGCAAATTCCAATCGTGCGCTTCCATCTCGCGCCAAGCCAGCCCGACCAGCAAGCGATGTTGCAAACGCGAACCGCTGGCCGCGCCCTTGTTGGCGGTTTCGGAGAACACCTGCTTGCCAAGCAACGTCCAGCTATCGGTCAAACGCCGCGCCACATCCAGACTGTTCAACCAGCCCGCACTGGTGTCGGAATTGCGGAACTCCATACGGGCCGAACCTTTCCAGAATGGGTCACGGGTGTATTCCAGCGCCGCCGTATAGGCTTGGGCATTACGTCCGCTGGCCCCGGCCAGGCTATTGACCCGCTCCATGCTGGTGTTCAGGCGCAGACCTTCCGCCACCTGCCATTTGTTGCGCAAACCCACGGCGGCTTCCGCCTGCCGTCCGTCCATCACGCCACGGGCGCGGTATTCGCTGAACATGCGGGTGTTTTCGTTGTAGTCCGTATCCAGGCCAATCACTGTGGTATTGGCCACCTGGGTGTTGTTCAAAGCGAACGGACTGTTCAGCGAAGAAATAAACTCGTGCCGCCCGTACAAACGCCCCCGGTTCATCAACTGGTAATCTGCCCCGATGGCAAACACCCGGCGCTTGCGATCGCGTACATCCTGCTCAAACTCGCTGTTGACCGACAAGCCCTTGACCTGCGGCACCTGCGCGGTGGCCTTGATGCGCGCACTGGTGACTTGCAACGGCAAGGCCCCGGCGACGCTGCTGTTGTCCTTGCTATCACGCAGGCCGACTTCTAGCCGCAGCCAGTCGTTCATGATTTTTTCCGCTTTCAGCAATACCCCCTTGCGCGTGGCACCGGTAAGGCGGTCGCCGCTGTCAATGTACTCACCCGTCAGGGTGGTGGTCTGATTCAAACGATACGAGCCTTTCGCACCCGCTTCCATACGGCCCTTATTGAGGATGGAAGAGGCATTATCAAACGTAGCATCCGAGCGCCCGCTATACACCCGCCCCTGGAAGGCACCGGCATCCTGCCGCAACTCCACGCGCTGGGCATTGCCCGCCCCCAGAAGGGTACTGGTATGCGCAACTTCACCCAGCAAGGTGGTGCGTTCGGCCAGCTTGACGGTGACATTGCCGCCGGTCAGATTGGCACGGGCCAAGGGATTACTGTCCTGCACCATCACCCCGCCTACTTCCAGCACATCGGTCAACTTGACCTGCGCATCCACCCCTGTCAGCCAATAGGGTTTGCCGCCTTGGTCCACTTCATAGGTGACCCGTATGGAACGCGGATTGAGATTGGCGTCCAGACTAGCGACCGGGCCCTTGAACAAAATGCGCCCGGTGAATTGCTCCACTTCGTAATCGGTAAAGCGTGCCATCGGCGTCACTTGCAGAATCAACGCGGGCTGGTTACGGTCACGGGTCAGGATTTCCACCTTTTCGCTGTTGATCATGGCCCCGTTGTTATTCAACTGGAACGGCCCGGACGTGCCGTCCGCCGGAATTTCCTGAATCAATTGGCGCAAGGTGTCTTGGCTGGCGAAAGCATTCACCATGACGCGACCACTTTCGTAATGCTCCTTCAAACCGGTCAGCGAGCGGCTGTATTGCGATAGCGAGCGGGCGGGAATCATGTTCTGGGTCAGAAAATCGCCGTACAGCAAATACGATTTGCCCTTATCCACCCGCACATACAAGCGCCCGGTGGATTGGGCATCAAAGCCTTTCACCGAAGAATCACCGTACACCGGATAAAACTCGTCCGGCTGAATGTCACGGAACAAGCGGTCACGCACGTTTTTGTCGCTGTCATAGGCCAGCGTCAGCAGATACTCACCTTTGACCTTGCCCTTGAGGAACATTGCCCCGCGCACCGCCGCATTGCCACGCGACAGCCGTTGAATTTGCTGCTGAAAGCCGTCTTGTGCAGTGGCGGGTTGCAACTGCGCAGCGTTCAAGCTATGGGTATTGATCGCCCCTTCCACAATGCCGCTGACCAGCAACGGGCGCAGTTCCGGTAGATAAGCAATGCGTTGCTCGGCCTTTAACACCCCGCTGGAAATGCGCAGCACTTCTTGTCCAGGTGTACTGGGCGGTAACAGGTTAAAAGTGGCCTGACCATGCTCCATCACCACCTGCACGCCGGGTTCTTTTTTGTCCAAATCCTCAACTTGCCAAACGCCCTGCGTGGCTTCCAGCGTCAGATAAGTGCGGGAAGTGACCGGCACGCCTTTGCTATCCACCAGACGAATTTGCACCGGCAACGCCACGCGACCATTGGCTTCGATGGTGGGTGCGGCATCAATTTGAATGCTGGCCAGTTGATCTGGTGCGATCAAGGTGAGCTTGCGTTCGCCGCGCACGTTGCCGAAGGGATCCACCGCTTGCAAGGTCAGGACATTTTCACCGGGTTGCAACACGACGCCGATGTATTCCCAAGCCTCCAGTTGTTTGTCGGCCAAGCTGCTGCGTTTGCCGACACGAGTATCCGGCACCAGCGCGCCATTCACCAACAAGTGGAATTGCGTACCCAACGGGCCTTTGACGCGCACCGTGGTTTGCGGCATGGGCAACACGTCCTGGTCGCGCAGGTCAAGGAAATCTAACTGATTATCCGGCACCTCCAGCAACAGGCGATTCAAATCCACACTGACGACGGAAGCCACCGGCAAGGCGGGCAAATTGCTGTTCAGCGCATTCAGGCCGGTGGCCTGCGACAAGGATTGGTAACTTTCGCCACTCATGCTGCCAGTGGCGGGCTGGGTCGGCAGCAACTTGCTGACTTCCCCCGTAGCGGGCAAGGCGCGCGCATCGGGCGCGGTCAAAATCGCGGCGCTGGGATTGAGGCGATATTTCAGCATGCGCTCCACTTCCGTCACGCTGTCCTTGCTGTGACGCTTTTGCACTTCCTTCATCACGTCGGCGCTACAGGTGTCGCTGGCAAAATCAGCACGATGCAACTCGGCCTTTTGCAAATCGACAAAGCGCCCACCGGCCACGCCAGCATTGCGATTGGCCAACACTTCCAGTTGCGCGCCCAGCGGCAAGGTGTAGCTGTCCAGTTTCAAATGGTGGTTGCGCGGTTCAACGCCATAGAAGGAATATTTGCCATCCGTGTCGGTGGTAGCGTTGATGCCATTTTCCAGGAACAGCCGCACGCCGGGAATGCCCGGTTCATCCTGATCCTGAATGCGGTTGCGGTTACAGTCCATATACACGGTGCCAATGATGTAACCCAGATCGGTAAACACCCCTTGGTTGATTTGCACGCGGGCACGGGAAATGTTGGAGGTTATCAGGCCGCTGCTGGCCTGGGCGCTATTGATGCCGGTACCGAGCACAGCGGTGACGCCGATACGCACCCGATAAGTCAAGGTAACCGACCCATTGCTGACGATGCTGCCCAAGTTAAAGGTCAGGCGGGGGCCACGTCCCCCCAGCGGCTCGGCCAGCGGACGCAAATCAAGACGGGTCGTGCCGGGTTCATAGGTAAAGCCGCGCGGCAAATCGTCGATCAACATCACCGGTGTCAGCGCCGCCGCCGTGGTGTTTTTCACCACCACCGTATAGTCGATGAAATCGCCCGGTTCAGCGGTGGTACGCGAGGCCGTCTTGCTCACCAGCAACCCACCCGCACCGGCGGCCACCAAGGGATCCAGTGGAATATGGTTATTGATGATGTTCAACATGCCGGGAAAAATGTTGAACGATAGGTAATAGGTGGTTGGGCTTCCCACAGCGGGTGCCGTACCCTGCGCCTGTACGGGATAAAAACCATTCCCAACGGGCGGTGTCAGGGCGGTGGGTTGCACGGGAATGAGCGTGGAAGGCGAGGTGTAACCCGCTGGTGGCGTGACTTGCAATAAATACTGTCCGGCTGGAAAACCGGGCAACAGCAGATATTGGTAATAACCATTGACGCCGACCACTTGGGTTTGCGCTGCTGCCCCACCAAACAAGTGGATAGCGGGATTAAATGCCGGTGCGCAGGTCGGGCAAGTCAGGGTAATACTGGCCCCCGGTATCGGCTGGCGGGTAATGGCATCGTAAATCACCCCGCTGGGATCCAGCGGCAAACTCAGTTCCACCACATTGGCACCCGGCGTCAGGTTGAGCGCGGTAATCGTGCCATTTTGTACGGCAGCCCCGGCAGGGAGCACGCCCCCTGCGGGTAAAACGGTACCGTCACCAATCACGGGGGAGGCATACATGATGTTGGTGGTGGGATCGCGGAAACGCAGTTGATAGCCATTGCCGGGCGGCACGGGGCCGATGCTGTAGGCCCCGCTGGCGGCAGTCAAGGCCGTTTTCACGACCGCGCCGGTGCTATCCAGCAATTCAGCCTGCCAGCCGGCCACCCCAGGTTCGCCCGCATCAAAAATCCCGTTATGGTTGCCATCCAGCCAGACATTACCGGACGCAGTCGCCGCCAAACCGACAATCACGACATCATTGGCATTGTTGTTGAAGGCGTTAACCGGGGGCTCGGCACCCCCACTGACCGTGGCCAGACAGGTCACAGGAGATGCCGCGACGGCCGTCGCATTGGGGGTCACCACAATCGACAGAGGCGGCGCACTGGTACCCGGCAACACCACGGTACTGGTATTACAGGTCACGACTTGGCCGACCGCGCTACACAACCAGCCATTGCCGCCCGAACCTGTCGGTGTAAAGACCAAACCCGCCGGCAAAATATCGGTGACAGTCAAAATTCCGCTGCCCGCCTGCGGGCCGATATTATTCACCAGCAGATTCAAGGTGCCGGGAATACCCGTGGTGAAATTGCCGGTGTGATTGCGAGTGATGACATAATCCGGCGCCAGCGCTGAGCCAACCACGGTATACACCGCCTGATTACTGTTCTGCGTTTGCAACGTGGGAGAGCCATCGCCGTAACTCAGTGTAGCCACGCCGTTGCTGCGTAAACTGCCATTCGGCAAACCCGTCAGGACACCAAAACGGTAGGTCAATTGTGCCGACGCGCCGGGCGCTAGTGTCGCCAGCACCGCACGGACGGTAGTGACTGTCCCCACGGTGGTGGCGCTATAGCTGACCCCAACAGGGTTACCCACGCCAGTGTCGCTCAACAGCACCCCATTCATGCGCCCCGTCGCAGCCACATAACCCAGGCCGGTACTATCAAAAGCCGGAGCCACGCTGGTACTCCCCAATACATCGGTCAACGTCACATTGGTGGCGGTGGTATCCCCAATATTGGTGATGGTCAGGGTATTGAGAATGTTGTTGCCGTTATTGTTGTTGGGCGAAGGGCCAACGATCACCTCATAGGCTTTGGTGATGGTCAAAACAGCACGGCTGGAAATGGTCAGCAAATCGACATTGGTTTGCGTGATGGCAGGTGCCAGGGTACTACTGGCAGTGACATTCATCTGGCGCAAATCGGTCGCCAATGCCGCTGTACTGGCGCGCACCCCCACTACAAAACCATAGGTAGCACCGGGGGCCAACACACTGGTCGCGGTGATCGGGATCAAGCTGTCCGGGATGCCATCGGCATTCAGATCAGGATAGAGGCCGATGTTGCTGATGGCCAATGTACCGGTCGCTGGCACCACCGCCAAGGTGTAGGCTTCCGGGCCATTGCCGGTATTGCGCACCAGATGCGGCAAATAGACCACCCCGCCCGGAATCACGCTGCGGGTTTGCGGCGCGGTCAAGAGCAGCGCAGAGACCTGTTGCACGCGCGTCTCCACGACATTGGACAAGAGCAGCGCGGTTTTACCGCTCACGCTGTCGACGTAAGTGACCTGAGCCTGGTTACTGATGAGGGTACCTGCCAAAGTCGCTGCGGGTACGTTGCCAGCGAACAAGAGCAATAGTCCACAGCAAAGCTGCCGGATAAGCTGTTGCCAAATGCTGGTCGCCATCTCGATTCCCTCGTATCGGGCACGCCGGGTGGGTGTCGCCACCCACCACATCGGGGATTACCCCAAGACGCGCCCTATGCTGATTAGGGGTTGATCTTGACCGAGAAGCTCAAGGTCGCCGCTGCGGCAGGATTCAATGTCCCGACGCTGGCACTGAACGTGCCGGTCGCACCGGCCACCGGCACGGCTGTCAAAGTACCGACGCTAAGCGCGGCAACAGGTGTGGCAAAGTAAGTGGTGTTGGCTGGCACCGCATCACTAATCACCACACTCAAAACCGGTGCCACCCCGACATTCGTCGCCGTCACCTGATACATCAAACAGGCTCCGGGAATCGCACCAAGATTGGGGGTCGCTGTCGCACCAATGGTTGCATTACTGAAGGCTGCGTCCGGGATGCCGTCGCAATTGGCATCCAGCGCTTGCTGTTTGGTCAGCGTGACTTGCCCCACGATCACGGTCGTGGTGTCGGGTACGACCAATGCCGTGGCAATACCGGTGACTGTCGCGGTCAGATTGGAGGTATTGATGTCACCGGCAGCCGCGTTCGCAGGCGACAACACTTTCACAAACAAGCGTACCGAGGTACCAGGTGCAATCCCCGCAGGCAAGGCCGTATTCAGCCCGACGCCGGACACCACGCTATCCGCAGGATCCAGCGCACCGATCACCCCAGCGGCAGGATTATCCAGATACACCACGTTATTCCAACCAACGCTGGCACCCAGCATCGGGTCGGTCATGGTAATCGTACTGGCGGCAGAAGTCGCCGACACCACACCTGCCGAGCCTTCGATCACATTACCGTTATTCGCCAGAATATGGGAATACACCACGGAGCCTCCGGGGAATACCTGACCGGCATTGGGCGGCGTCAGGCTCAGGGCACGCACGGTATTAATGTTCACCGCTTCGATTTTGGTATCGCTGGCACCGGTGGTGGGCGAAGTTGTGGCAAAGGTAATGGAAGTTTGTCCCGGTGTCGCACTGGACAGTGTGCTGACCACAGTACACACCAGACGGCTGGCCGACGCATTCAACACCCCGGTATTGGTCAGGTTACCACCCAAGGTAGAACAGTTACCCGCGCCGCCATCGGCATAGTAAGCCACCGTCCAGCCCGTGGGCAGTGCACCGACCGTACTCATGCTGTAAGAATCTGCCACGGTACTGGTATTGGTGACATACAGCGGGAAGGTGGCGGTACCACCAGGATTGGTATTGACCACATTGGGCAAACTAGGCCCCACCCCCAAGCCTTGCAAGCCCGCTGTGGCCACTGGGCCACCCGCGATTGCTGCAATGGCAGGGGCACCATTGGTCAAGTCCACCTTGTTGGCCGTGATAGTGGTCAAGGTGTCGGTCATGGGGTCGCTCAGGGCGGCATTCACCGTCGACGTTGCGGTCAGCACCACATTGTAGGCACCGCCACCGCTCACACCACTCGGCAACACCGCCTTCACCACCACCAGATAGGCTGCACCTGCGGCCATCGGGCCGGTATCCACCACGCCATCCGGTACCGCATTGGTATCGGTCAGCGGCGTGACGCCATCGCTCTTGAACAACAGGAACGTCGTCCCCGCCGGGAACGTACTGCCACTCAGGGCAACATTGAAGGTGTCGATACCATTGCCGGTATTGTGCACGTAATCATTGAAGGAAACCGTTGCGCCTTGCGGTGCACTGGCCACCGTGACCACATCACCCGCGCCACCGGCACCATTCAGCGTGGTCACGACCGGGTCGGCGTTGGTCGCCACCCCGGCCGATTGCAGCACCGTAAAGTTGGCATTATTGGAAGGCGTACCAGAACCCGCCGTCGGCGAAGTGGACGAATTAACGGCAGTACAGGCCGCAGGCTGTTGCGCGGCACCATCGTTGTAGCAATAACGCGCCTGATTGACCAGCACTCCGGGCGGTGTTGCAGCCGCCACCGTCGCCTGGAAGGTCAACTGACCGGATTGACCGGAAGCCACCGTCGGAATAATGGCGGTTATACGACCTGCGACGGTGATACCGTAGTCGAACACGTCACCCGCGACCGAACCTGCGGCCACCGCATCCGTCGTGGCAGCACCATTCCACAAGGCAGAACCCGCGACATAGGTCATGCCGGTCGGCAAGAAGTCCGCCAGCATCACATTGCTGGCCGCGCTGTTACCGGTATTGGTATAGGTCAAGGTATAAGTGACGGTAGTGCCCGGCGCCCCACTGGGGATGCTAATTGCTTTGGTCACCGCAATCACCGCCTGCGCTGTCACCGTGACGGTATCGGTATTGGATGCGCTGACGACCGCCCCCGGCAAAGTGCTGGTTGCCGTAATGCCGATCGTGGCACTATTCCCCGACACGGCAGTCACGGGCACCGTGGTGTGTGCTACAAAACATACCGATGCCCCAGCCGCCACATTATTGATGCTGGTAATCGCGGTTTGATTGTCAGCCACACCATCACAATTGCTATCCGCATAGTAGGTTGGTGATGGCAATGTCATGGTACCCGGCGTGTTGTTGGCCGTCAGGGTAAAGCTATCGGTACCATTACCGGTGTTGGTGACGGTATGCGGGAAACTCACCGGTGCACCGGTCGCAGCCAGACGGCTCTGGTTGCTCGTCAGGGTCATGGCGGACACCTGTTGCACGATGGTGGTGACGGTGTTGGAGGTAGCCGTACGCTGAATGGCGGAACCATCCGTATAGGTTGCCGCCGCCTGGTTGCTAATCACGGTACCCGCCAGCGGCGCCGCCAGCGCCGACAAACTGGTGACGCCTAACATCATCCCCAATACGCCCTGCCCCCAGCGTTGCCAACCAGACAGTTTTTCCAAAGTCGCCATTTTTTACTCCGCAAGTCAAAATTTCACGTGATCAGCGTGCCATCACACGCACATTCCCGCACCCCGTCACGGGCACTTACTTCTTGTGTGTTTCCACGACTGGCAAAGTGCTCAGACGCACCCTAGCCGATACCAAGATTTGTTGCCCGGCCGCCAAATCGCCCAAATGCCAGCGCAGTGCGCGATACTCCTTGAGCGGCACCTCGCGCCAAGCGATTTGCCCACTGGGCAAGGTGATCTGCCGTCGCAACGGCATTGCTGCAAAATGCTGACCATCCAGACTGGCTTCCTGGGCGGTGGGCTTGGCACTATCCGCCACCCACTCGGTGTCTGCCGGCACCGGCAAGGTTGCCACCACCTGACGCACAACCTGCTTAGACACATTGTGATACACCACTCGATATTCAATCACTTCACCAGGCCTGACACGCTCTGCGACCCCCAGGATGGGCATCTCACCATTGGCTTGCACACGAAATTGTTGCAAGGAAACAGAGACTTCCCCTTTCCCGGCTGCCATGGCCTGCCCCGCCAACAGCAGCACACACATCCATAACCACGCCACCTTCACACTGCTCTCCTTAATTGCTACATCGCAGATCATCATCATTTACCCACATGAAGGCACGGATTCTGCGTAAAACAGCGGTCTAAAACAATAGCCATACCCATGAAAAAGCGGTGGAATTGCGGCTCACCTGACAAACGGACAAAATTCTTACCAATCACTTACAATGAATCTTGTATTTCGCGCAACAATTGTGCCAACTCCCCACTCATCAACGTGAAGGACAATTGCATCAAGGCGACGTCATCCTCCGCCTCTGCGGCCTGATCCCGAATCACCTCCAGAAATTCCACTTTCTTGATTTGCAGCGACTCAGTCAGCACGAACGAAACTCGATCGCGCCAAGTCAACCCCAGCCGGGTCGCACGCTTGCCGTCAGCGATATGCGCGCGGATTTCTTCCCCCTCCAGTGTGTGATTGGCATAGCGCACGGTGGAACGTCCCTCGCCTGCCGCACGCAACTCCAACTCTCGCTCCAGCGTAAAGCCCCCCTCGGCCTCACCCGCTGCCAGCCAATCTGTCATCACCGTGCCGGGCGCACGTTGGGTTTGCCACAACTCCAGCGGCAAACCGTCCAATGTCTTGTTCAACATTTCCAGCACGGCCTCGGCCTTGCCCATGGCCGCCGCGTTCACCACCAGCCACCCGCCCACCGGGTCTATCCACACATGCACCGTGCTACGCAGGGCAAAGGCGCGCGGTAGCAGCTCATCCGCCACTTGCTCGCGCAAATCCTTCATGGCCTTGCGTCCCACCTTGAAACCCTGTTGCGCTTCCAGCTCCACCGCACGTTCCCGCGCCACCTGATTAATGACACTGGCAGGAAGCAATTTTTGTTCCAGGCCCAGCGCCAGCAAATAATGCCGCCCCGCCGTCAGCACCAAACGCTCATCCCCTGCCACCGGCACCCAACCCCGGTTCTGCTTTTGCAACCCGCTACACGGCAGCAACGGTTTGTCAGCCAATTTTTGCTGCAACTGCTCCGCCGACATCGCCCAGTTTTCCGGCAGACGATACACAATCAAATTTTTGAACCACATTCTTCTCTCTCCAGAAAAAAACAGGTGCGAACATATCGCACCTGTTTCATTGTTAATTCACCAACCCGTTTAACTGCGCCGCGATTTTGCCTTGGGCGCCCCACTATCCACTTCCATCCAGTTCTTGATGCGCCTGGCATCATCAATCCGCGCCGCCTTGCGCCAGGAATCCAGCAACACAATAATCACAGGACGCTTGTTAATACGCGCCTCCATGACCAAGCAACGCCCGGCCTCACTAATAAAACCGGTTTTGCTTACCCCGATGTCCCAAGACGCACTACGCACTAGCGGATTGGTATTGTGATAATGCAAATCCGGGCCCTTTTTACGATCGACATCATGGCTGGCAGTCGTGGTGTACTTGCGAATCAAGCCATATTGGCGCGCTGCCGCCACCATTTTGACCAGATCGCGCGCGGTTGACACATTGTCACTATTCAAACCCGTCGGGTCACGGAAGTGCGTATCACGCATGCCCAGTGCTTTGGCTTTGGCATTCATGGCGGCAATGGCGGCTTTACGGCCACCGGGATACGTCCGGGCCAACGCCGCAGCAGCACGATTTTCTGACGACATCAGCGCCAGTTTCATCAATTCGGCACGGGTAAATCTCATCCCCAACTCCAAGCGCGAGCGCGTGCCCTTCAGCCGATCCACATCGGCGCGATCAATACTCACGGTGTCATTCATGGATAGCTTGGCGTCCAATACCACCATCGCCGTCATCAACTTGCTGATGGAGGCAATCGGTGACACCAGCTTATCATTCTTGTGATACAGGGATTTGCCGCTCTTTTCGTCATAGATCAACGCCACGTTGGAATCCAGACGCAGATTGGCCTTGGCATCCCCCACGTCATCATCCAGGCCGTAAAACTGGATACGGGTGGCGTGTGCCTGACTGGCGCTGCCCAGCAACAGCCCCAGCACGCACAAAAATCGGAATGTTTTTTTCATGTTGTTCTCCCTGTCAAACGCTTGGCATTGTAACCGATTCAAGCTGCTTGCTCGTGGCTTTGTTGCTGCTGCAAGCGCCACAATTGTGCGTAATGCGCGTCCAGCGCCAACAAATCGCGGTGCGTCCCGCGTTCCACCACCCGGCCATGCTCCAGCACCAGGATTTGATCGGCATCCACCACCGTCGAGAGGCGGTGAGCAATCACCAGCGTGGTGCGGTTTTGCGCGATTTGCGCCAATTCAGCCTGAATGGCTTTTTCCGATTTGGAATCCAGCGCCGACGTTGCCTCGTCAAAAATCAGAATGGCTGGATTTTTCAGAATGGCGCGGGCAATGGCTACGCGCTGTTTTTCGCCGCCAGACAATTTCAGCCCGCGCTCGCCCACCATGCTGTCATAGCCCTGCGGCAAGGACTCAACAAAATGATGAATGTGCGCGGCCTGCGCAGCGGCGATGATTTCCTCCCGGCTGGCGGTCGGGCGACCGTAGGCGATGTTGTAGTAAATCGTGTCATTGAACAACACCGTATCCTGCGGCACGATGCCAATGGCGGCGCGCAGGCTGCTCTGCGTGACGTTGCGGATGTCCTGCCCATTGATGCGAATCGCCCCGCCGTTCACGTCGTAAAAACGGAACAACAGCCGCGACAGCGTGGACTTGCCTGCCCCGCTGGCCCCCACCACTGCCACAGTATGCCCGGCGGGCACCTCGAAACTCACCTCATGCAGAATTTGCCGATCCGGGTTGTAGGCAAAACTCACGCCCTCGAAATGCACCGTTGCCGAGCCGCTGCACAACGCTTGTGCGCCGGGCGCATCCGCCACTTCGCGGTGCTCGTCCAGAATGCGGAACATTTTTTCCATATCCGCCAACGAATGGCGAATTTCCCGATACACAAAACCCAGAAAATGCAGCGGCATGTACAACTGCAACAAAAAGGCATTCACCAGCACCAAATCGCCCAAGGTCATGCTGCCGTCCACCACCCGCGCTGCCGCCAGCCACATCAGCAAGGTAATGCCGATGGCGATGATGAAACTTTGCCCAGCATTCAGCAGCGCCAGCGAAGTCTGGTTTTGCACGGCAGCGGTTTCCCACTTTTCCATACTGTGGTCGTAGCGACGCGCCTCGTAGGCTTCGTTGCCGAAATACTTCACCGTTTCATAATTCAGCAGACTGTCGATGGCACGGGTATTGGCGCGTGAATCCAGATCGTTCATGGTGCGGCGTACCACCATGCGCCACTCGGTGATGAACAGGGTGAAGGCGATGTAAATAATCAGGGTGACGAAGGTGATGATGGCAAACCAGGCGTCATATTTTTTCAGCAAAATCACCGCCACCAGACCAATTTCCAGCAGTGTGGGCAGGATGTTGAACAGGGTGAAATTCAGCAAAAAGCTGATGCCGCGCGTGCCGCGCTCGATGTCGCGTGATACGCCGCCGGTTTGGCGGTCGAGATGAAAACGCAGACTGAGGCTGTGCAAGTGCTCGAATACCTTCAGCGCCACGCGGCGGATGGCACGCTGGGTCACTTTGGCAAATACCGCATCGCGCAATTCGCCGAACAAGGTGCTGAACAAGCGCAACACGCCATAGCCAATAATCAGCCAAATCGGCACCAGCAGCAGCGTGTGCGTCGATTTGTCCAACGCATCCACCAATTGCTTCAGCGCCAGCGGCACCATGACATTGGCCAGTTTGGCCGCCACCAGCAGCACCATCGCCACCACCACCCGCCCCTTGAATTCCCACAAATAGGGCAACAAGGAGCGGATGGTCTGCCAGTCATTGGTACTGCTGGCGGACGAGCTATGGTCAGAGGGGCGCATGAAACATTACCGAGAAAAAAGGGCGGCTATTATAGCCTCCACATCTGCCGGGGCGCGGCGCTGCTCTGGCAAAAAAATGGCACCCATTGCGGGTGCCAAAATCGGAGGAGAAGCTGTGAGGCAGAAAAGGGGTAATTCTGCCCGCTTCCATCACCAAAGAAAGCAATCATCGTGCCACAATTTTGTGACGCGTTCGTGACAGCGCCACAGTCGCCCGCCTCAATAAAATCTTTCCTCACCTTCCGGGCGGGTTTTAAAGCGTTTATGCAACCAGAAATATTGAGCTGGCATTTCCCTAACTCTTTCTTCAATAAAGGAATTTACCCTTCTGGTATCCGCAAACAAATCGTCAGTAGGATAGTTATCCCAGGCAGGATAAAAACGCACATCATAACCACTGCCATCGTCACGCAAATAGGTGGTCACCGGAATGACCTTGGCCCCCGTCATGGCCGCCAGACGAGAAACCGTGTTCAAAGTCGCCGCTGGCACCCCAAAAAAGGGCACGAACAGCCCATCTTTGGTCGCCAGATCCTGATCGGGTAAATAATAAAACGGCAGCCCGGCCTTCAACGCCTTGACGATGGGGCGTAATCCTTGCTGACGGTTATACAGTTGCGGATGGCCAAAGCGCGAGCGCCCGCGCAGCAGCAATTCGTGGAACAGCGGATTTTTCTGATTGGAATACACGCTGACCAGATTCACATTTTGAATCAACCAGCTACCAGCCACATCCAGCCCGACAAAATGCGGGGCCAACAGAATAATCGGCTGTGGCGTAATCGCTTGTACATGCTCAAAACCCTCTACGCGAATCAGGCTTTGAATACATTCACCCGACGACCACCACAAAATGCCGCGCTCTAGCAAGCTGCGGGCAAAGGCTTGAAAATTGCGATGCACCAGGCGGGTGCGCTCGACATCACTCAGTTCAGGAAAACACAACCGCAGGTTGATTTCCGCCACCCGGCGACGTTCCCGCGCCAGCCAAAAGAGCAAGGTTCCCAACATGCGCCCCACACGGGCTTGCCAGGGCAGCGGCAGAAAATGCAGCAACCACAGTAAAAAAACACCAATTTTTGTCATTCCATCCTCACTCATTCACACCCAATGGCCGCTGCACGGCGGGCATCGGGGCGGCATTGTAACCAAAGCCCGCACGCCACGCCCGTTGTCTGCATGTGCACTGGCAGAAATGCCACCATGCCCCTACAATGTCCACTGCCATCATCCCTCAGGAGTGAACCATGTACCAACGTATTCTCGTGCCGCTGGACTCAGAAAGCACCGCACAACACGCACTACATGAGGCCATTGGCCTCGCCAAGGTTTTGTCCGCCAAGCTGCATCTGGTGTTTGTCCTCGATGAACTCAATTTCATCAATCCCGAAGCCTATATTGATTACGAAGCCCTGCGCGAAGTGCAACAGCAGGCCGCCGAACAACTGCTGGCACAAGCCTTGGCACACGTCACCGCTGCCGGTCTGGAGGCGGATAGCACCTTGCTGAACACCCTGACAGAAAGCATTGAGCAAAGCATCGACGACGAAGCCGTGCGCTGGGGCGCAGACTTGATCATCATGGGCACGCATGGTCGCTCCGGGCTGGATAGACTGCTCTTCGGGAGTGTGGCCGAGGGGGTGGTGAGACATGCCCCGGTACCGGTACTGCTGATTCGACAAGAAAATCCGTAAACCAAAGCACAACGGGGACCGCAGTCCCCGTTTTTTGACTCGGCTGCGGATTACAGATGAGATTCCACGCGTTTCAGGGCTTCACGAATTTCGTCGCGGCGCCCCTTGTCAGCATCTTCACGACCGGGACGTGCAGGCGCCTTCAGCGCCTTTTCCAAATACTGTTTGGCCTTGGCATATTCGCTGCGCTCTGCCAGGAAATCACCGTAGAAGTAGTTGGGATCAATGCCATCAGGATTGATCTTCAGCGCTTTTTCCAGATATTCACGGGCTTTTTTCTTGTCGCCAAAACCAATCGGCCAGCCGGGCACTTTATAAAACAACGAGCCCAAGCTGGTGTAAATCGAGCCATTCAAGGTCGCAGGATCAATTTTTTCAGCCGCCAACAACAAATCACGGGATTTTTCCGCCAGCCCCAATGCGCCCAGCCCGCCTTTATATTTGGCGTAAGTACTTAGGATAATCGCTTCCCACACCATCACTTCGGCACGATTGGGATTGCTGGCTGTGGCTTGATGGGCACGATCGGCCAGCGCCTTGAACGCATCTTCACGCTTGTCTTCAGCCACGCTGTAATTGGCGTTGGCCCATTCGTGTTGCAACTTTTCCACCGTTGCCGAGGTGTTGTCCGCCCAAGCGACATTGGCACTCAACAACAAACCCAATAACCATGCTGCTTTTTTCATTCCTGCCACTCCTCTCAAATTTAAAGTAGGTTAATTAACTATTTTTTCGCGTACTTTCTGGCGATACGCGTATTTGCCAACAGGCCGTTATCCACCAAACGCGGGAACGCGCCATTCAGCCGCGCGAAGAAGCCTTCCGGCTGGCCGATGAAATGTTCCTTGCGATCCAGTTCAATGGCACGAATAATCTGGTCAGCCACATACTCCGGCGCATCCATGTTGGTTTTGGTTTCTTGCAACATCTGCGTGGTACGCGCATCGTTAAGACTGGTTTTGGTGGCCCGTGGCGAGACATAGGTGACACCCACCTGACTATCGACCAGTTCGCGCCGCAAGGCCTCGGAGAACCCGCGCATGGCAAATTTGCTGGCGCAATAGGTCGCAAAATGCGCAAAGCCGATTGAGCCAAATGCCGAGCCGATATTGACGATGCGCCCGCTGTTCTGTGCCAGCATGTGCGGCAAGGCTGCCCGCACCAGCAAGAGCGGCGCGGTCACATTGACCTCGATGGTCTGCTGAATGCGACGCGGATCCAGATCATCAAACAGCGCGAAGTCCATAATCCCGGCATTATTGATCACCATGTCAATACGCCCCCACTCCCGGATGGCGGTATCCACCACCTGTTGCGGCACCCCAGGTTCGGACAGATCAACAACCGCCGCCATGGCAATGGCATCAAAACGATTGATGTCGGCACAAACTTGCTGCACCCGCTCGGCATTCCGTTCTACCAGCAACAAGTGCGCGCCCCGATCCGCTAGGCGCTGTGCCAACAACTGACCAATACCGCCGGCAGCACCGGTCAGAATGATGTATTTGTCTTTCAAGTCCACGTCACACCCCAATCAGAAATCGCTCGCCCAAATCGCGGAAAATATCGCCATACAGCTTATAAAACATCTTGGCGCTGTGAATAACACATTGCAGATCGGCAGGGTCGCTGATCTGGTTAATCAGCGACTCATAAAAACCCACATGACTGACATCCAGCGAACCGTGTGAGGACAGGTAGCTAAAGGCCTCATTCGGCAATTCGAGGCTGAGTTGCAACACTTGCCCGACGGCGCTGGCCAGCGCCACACTGGTACCTTCCAGCACCAGCACCATGCCGAAGAACCCCACCGGATTGACGCGGGCAATCATGTCGTAGGCATAGGCCACCATCAGTTCGGTGGCAACGCGGGGCTGACCGTTGCGCACGGCTTCAGCATCACCGCCACAGGCACGGATGTCATTCAAAATCCATTCCTGATGCCCAACTTCTTCCTCGATATATTCGGCCACAGCGGTACGCAACCATTCGTGACGACCGGGCAAACGCCCACCACAGCTCATCAAAAGCGGAGTGGTGTGTTTGACATGGTGATAGGCTTCCGTCAAAAAGGCGACATACATCTCCAGACTGACCTGGCCCGCAGCGGCGGCACGGATGATGGGTAAACTTTGCAGGGCATTGCGCTCGGTTTCGGTCGCCGCCAACAGTTGCTGATAGTTGCTCATTCTCTCTCCTCGGTGTTCAGGGGTTTTGCTCATACGCCGCCTCGATGGCGGTCTGATATTCGGCCAAAATCGCCGGACGCTTGAGGCGTCCATTCGGCGTCATCTGGCCGTTTTGCGGCAGAAACGGCGCACGGGCCGGGAGCCAGTGGCGTATCTGCGCATAATCCGGCAACAGGCGGTTAGTTTCGGCAATCGCCGCACTGACCTGTGCCAAGGCCTCCACACTGCGCGGCACGATCAGCGCAATATTCCAGGCACGCCCTTCCCCAAACACCGCCGCCTGGGCGATGGCCGGATGCAGGGTCAATTCGCTTTCCACCCACTCTGGCGACACATTGCGGCCAAACGCGGTAATGAAAATATTTTTCTTGCGTCCCGTGATGTGCAAGAAACCGGCGGCATCCAGATGACCAATATCACCTGTGCGCCAATAACTCCCCGCTGCCTGTGGCATATCGCCGGTATAACCCAGCAAGGTGGCCCCAGCGACCAGAATTTCGCCATCCTCGGCGAATTGCACCTGCGCGTGCGACAAGGGCTTGCCGACACTACCAACCTGGCGCGCAACCGGCGTATTCAGCGCCACCACCGAAGCACACTCCGACAGGCCATAACCTTCGTACACCGGCAAACCCAGCGCCTCGGCCCGGCGCAACAATCGTTCGGCAACGGGCGCACCGCCCAGTGCCACAAAGCGCAGACTGCGCGGTGCGGGATGCCCGGCATCTACCGCAGCCACAATGGCATGCAGCAACTGCGGCGTGAGGATGGTGCTGGTGGCCGCCGTGCGCAACAGGCTGGCCAGCAGCTTGCCCACTTCCAGCCCGCTGGAACCACTCAACCCCACCGTCGCCAGTGACGGCACATGGCAAGTCGCACCGGCCAGCAGCGGCACATACACCCCGGCCAGATTTTCCAGCAGTGTCGCCAGCGGCAGCACACACAAATGCCGATCCTCCGGCACACCGGCGGTCGCGGCCAACAACGACTGCGCGACCTGAAACAGCGCCTTCTCGCCCAGACAAACCCCCTTGGGGTGCCCCGTGGTACCAGAGGTATAGGTCACCTTGACCGTGCCGGGCGGCAACGGGCGTGGTGCAATATTCAGCAGCGGCAACTCGAACCAAGTCAACTCACCCACTTGCCGCGACTGCGCCGCCCCCACGCCAATCCCGGCAGACGCCAGTACGCTGGCATAGTGCGCCGGCTGATCCGTCAGCAACACCCCGATACCCGCATCCCGAATGCTATGCGCCAATTGTTCTGCCGAAAAAAAGCCGGGCAGGGGAATCATCACCTTACCGGCTTCCAGTGCTGCCAAATCCAGTGCCACCCACTGCGGGGAATTATCCATCGCCAGTCCCAGCAC
This sequence comes from Gallionellaceae bacterium UBA5126, assembly GCA_002414205.1. Taxonomy (GTDB): domain Bacteria; phylum Pseudomonadota; class Gammaproteobacteria; order Burkholderiales; family Gallionellaceae; genus Gallionella. The sequence goes on from DHYQ01000105.1 coordinate 22,865, forward strand.
CGGCATTTCACTCCAGCTTGCCGCCACATCGGCCACGTGCGCCAACAACGCCGTGTAGTTCAACTGTAGTGCATCCCCGACGCATGCCGGGGCCTCTCCCCGCAACGCGCCGCGCCTTGCCAATTGTTGCAATAAGGTACTACGCCAACCCCTCATCCTGCATCCCCTCACACCGTCACACGCGTTGTACCGCCATGATCTTCGGCTTTTGATCGTAATACGTGCCCCATTTTTCCTGCTCTGCCAGCGGCAGGCATTCCTTGCGTGCCTCCCCCAGTATCTCGGCCTGAATGCCCATTTTACTGAAAGCATTGCTAATCAACGGCACCACGGTAAACACCGCCCACTGTTTCGAGGTGGTATACAACTGATGGACAATTTCATTCACCAGACCGCGTGCTGCACCCGCTTCTGCCACCGCAAAATTGCCCACTTCCACGATTTCGCTGCGGTACACGGCATACCCCATGCGCGCTGTCAAACGTGCCTCGATTGGCTGATCGAGATACTGTTCCAGAAACAACGGCCCATCCCCTGCACTGCGCAAACCACATACCGCCACCAAGCGATTATGCTCGTCCCGCAAGCTCATCAGACACGGCATGAACTGGGTCACCTTGGCCCCATGCGTAAACTCAAAGGCGCCACTGACAAAACGCTCTAATTCCTGCCGATCAGCCTCCCCTTCACGCGAGAAATGAATTCTGAGAGCTGTTCTTTCGCTTTCGGGCACCACGAAATGCAAATTGTAAGTATTCATAATTTATCCAGAAACTGTTGCAAAGCCGCCTTCACACAGCGATTCAGCATAAATCATGCCAAACAGTGACTGTACGCACGCGAAGGCAATAGACTCCTGATGCCACAACAAGTTCACTCATACCGTCGTTTTCATTCATTTTTCGGCAATAGCGACCGCAGATAACGCCCGGTCACGCTATCCGGGTGAGATGCCAAGGCTTGCGGCGTACCCTGCGCCAGAATCTGCCCACCACCCGCGCCGCCTTCCGGGCCGAGGTCGATCATCCAATCGGCGGTTTTAATCACATCCAGATTGTGCTCAATCACCACCACGGTGTTGCCCTGATCGCGCAGTTTGTGGATCACCTTCAACAGCAGCGCAATGTCGTGGAAATGCAGGCCAGTGGTCGGTTCGTCCAGAATGTACAGCGTGCGCCCGGTGTCGCGCTTGGACAGTTCCAGCGACAACTTCACCCGCTGCGCTTCGCCACCGGACAAGGTGGTGGCAGATTGCCCTAGTGTGATGTAGCCCAGGCCCACGTCCAGCAAGGTTTGCAGCTTGCGCGCAATCACCGGCACGGCGTTGAAAAACTCGTGCGCCTGCTCCACGGTCATGGCCAGCACCTGATGGACGTTTTTGCCCTTGTACTGCACTTCCAGCGTTTCGCGGTTGTAGCGGTGGCCGTGGCACACGTCGCACGGCACATACACGTCCGGCAAAAAGTGCATCTCGACTTTAATCACGCCGTCGCCCTGACAGGCTTCGCAGCGCCCGCCTTTGACGTTGAAGGAAAAACGCCCCGGCCCGTAGCCGCGTTCCCGCGCCGTCGGCACGCCAGCAAACAGCTCCCGAATCGGCGTGAACAACCCGGTGTAAGTGGCCGGATTGGAGCGCGGCGTGCGACCAATCGGCGACTGATCGACGTTAATCACCTTGTCGAAAAATTCCAGCCCCTCAATCGCATCGTGCGGCGCAGGCTCGGCCTGGCTGCCGTACAAATGCCGCGCCACCGCCGGGTACAGGGTGTCGTTAATCAGCGTGGATTTGCCGGAGCCGGACACACCGGTGACGCACACCAGCAGGCCGACCGGCAAATCCAGGGTGAGATTTTTCAGGTTATTGCCGCGTGCGCCCAGCACACGCAAACGGCGTTCAGGATTCGGTTCACGCAGGGTTTCCGGCACGGCAATGCTGCGTCGCCCGGCCAGATAGTCGCCAGTGAGCGAGGCCGGGTTGGCGCAAATTTCCGCCGGACGGCCCTGTGCCACCACTTGTCCGCCATGCTCACCCGCGCCCGGCCCCATATCCACCACATAATCGGCGTGGCGAATGGCGTCCTCGTCATGCTCCACCACAATCACGCTGTTGCCCATGTCGCGCAGGCGCTTCAGGGTGTCCAGCAGGCGATCGTTGTCGCGCTGGTGCAGGCCGATGGACGGCTCGTCCAGCACATACATCACCCCGGTCAGACCGGAGCCGATTTGCGACGCCAGCCGAATTCGCTGCGCCTCGCCACCGGACAAGGTTTCCGCCGAGCGCTCCAGCGACAAATAATCCAGCCCGACGTTGTTCAAGAAGGTCAGGCGACTGGAAATTTCCTGCACGATTTTTTCCGCAATCGCGGCGCGGTTGCCCGGTAAAGTCAGCCCGGCAAAAAATTGCTGCGCCGCCCGCAACGGCAAGGCGCTCAAGGCATGCAGGCTTTGCCCCGCCACCCGCACATGCCGCGCCGCCAGCCGCAAACGCGCCCCGTGGCATTCCGGGCAGGTTTTGCTGTTGAGATATTTAGCCAACTCCTCGCGCACCGTGGGCGAATCGGTTTCGTGATAACGCCGCTCCAGATTGTGCACGATGCCTTCAAAAGCGTGCTCACGCAGCACCTGTTTGCCACGCTCGTTGAGATAGGTGAAGGGAATCACTTGCTTGCCGCTGCCGTACAGCACCACTTGCTGCACCTCCTCCGGCAACTGCTCAAAAGGTAACTCCAAATCGAAGTTGTAAAAGCGCGCCAGACTGGCCAGCAACTGGTGATAAAACTGATTGCGCCGGTCCCAACCTTTAATCGCCCCGGCACTCAACGACAGCGTGTTAAACGCCACGATGCGCTTGGGATCGAAAAAGCTGATATTGCCCAAGCCGTCGCACTTGGGACACGCGCCCATCGGGTTATTGAAGGAAAACAGCCGGGGTTCCAATTCCGGCAAGGAATAGCTGCACGCCGGGCAGGCGAATTTGGCCGAAAACAGATGCACCACGCCGCTGTCCATTTCCACCGCCATGGCGCGCCCATCGGCATGGCGCAGCGCGGTTTCAAACGATTCCGCCAGACGCTGCTGGTTGTCGGGATGGACTTTCAATCTGTCCACCACGATGTCGATGTCGTGCTTTTTGGTTTTTTGCAGCGCGGGCAGGGCGTCGATTTCATACACCTCGCCATCCACGCGCAGCCGGGTAAAGCCCTGCGCCCGCAGCTCGTCGAACAAATCCAGTTGCTCGCCCTTGCGCCCCACCACCAGCGGCGACAGGATCATCACCTTGGTGCCTTCCGGCAGTGCCAGCACATGATCCACCATCTGCCCCACGCTCTGCGATTGCAACGGCAAATCATGCTCCGGGCAAAACGGCTCCCCGGCGCGGGCAAACAGCAGGCGCAGGTAATCGTGAATCTCAGTAATGGTGCCGACGGTGGAGCGCGGATTATGTGAGGTGGCTTTTTGCTCGATGGAAATCGCCGGCGACAAACCCTCAATCAAATCCACATCCGGCTTTTCCATCAGTTGCAAAAACTGCCGCGCATAGGCCGACAGCGATTCCACATAGCGCCGCTGCCCCTCGGCATACAGCGTGTCAAAGGCCAGCGACGACTTGCCGGAGCCGGACAGCCCGGTGACGACCACCAACTGATGGCGCGGCAAATCCAGACTGATGTTCTTCAGATTGTGGGTACGAGCCCCGCGAATTTTGATGTATTCCATGGCGCAACGGCGTGCATTCAAAGGGCGGGAAGTGTACGCGACTTTTGATACGCGCACGCAGATAAAATCAGAAAACCGCATGCGCTCAGGATGCGCAGCGCATGCCCCTTCGGGCATAATGCACACCCCGCCCTCCTCCCATTACCATGAACCGTCAGGATCGCCAAACGAGCATACAACACGCCAAGGCCATGCAGTTGTTTGCGGCCAGCCATGTGTCGCTGGTCTCCAGCGCCATTCTGGCCGGTATCCTGGTGTATGCCCAACGGCAAGTGATCGGACAGGACACGCTGCTACTCTGGTTTGTCATGATCGTGCTGGGCTCGCTATTGCGCGCCATTCTGGTCTTCCTGTACCGGCGCAAGCAGCCCCCTCCCCCCATCCAACCCTGGCTACAAGGCTTCCGCGCATTGGTGCTGTTTTCCGGCATCGTCTGGGGCAGCGCCAGCGTGCTCCTGTTCCCAGCCGCCATCCCACTGCACCAGATGCTGTTGGTGGTCATCATGCTAGGCCTGGCGTCCGGCGCCATGATTTCCTTCTCTGCCGATCGTCCTGCCGCCATGCTGTTTCTGCTGGCCTCGCTTCTACCCCTGGTATTCCGGCTACTGGCCGTGGGCAGCGATGTCAGCACCGTGGTCGCCATCGCGCTGGCTTTTTACTTGCTCTTCATGCTGGTGAATTTGCGCCGCATTCACCGCAACTTGCACGACAACATCGCCTTACACATGGCCGCCCATCGACAAGCCGACGTGCTGCGGGACAGCGAAGAGCGCTACCGTCTGCTCTTGACCCACTCCCCCGTGGGCATATTCCACTACAACCCACAATTGATACTGACCTATTGCAACCAGCGCTTCGCCGATATTTTGCAGAACACCCCGGAAAAACTGCTCGGCCTGAGCATGCGCACACTCAAGGATCAATCGCCCTTGCCTGCGCTGCGGGCCGCCCTGCAAGGTGAAACGGCCTACTACGAAGGACAATATCAAGCCACGCTGACTGAGGTGCAATGCTGGGTTGCCATGCACTGCGCCCCCTATCGTGATCGGCACGGCAGCATTATCGGCGGCGTTGCCATCGTGGAAGACATCGACCGCCGCAAAGCGGCTGAAAAAGAAGTCGAACGACTGGCCTTCTACGA
>DHYQ01000013.1:0-567 GCA_002414205.1 Gallionellaceae bacterium UBA5126
CAGCAACATCAAGCCAGCCGCCAGCCAGGACAGAACCGGCAAAGGACGCGTCGGTTCACGCCGGTGCAGTTGCCAATAGGCCAGCAAGCCGCCCGCCAGCAACTCCCAGAAACGGAACAGCGGCAGGTAAAACGTGGCGGAAGGATTTTTCTGGATAAACCACAAATTGCCACCCAGCGACAGCAGCAACAAAATCAGCCCCGGCCACCAGCCTCTCCGGCGCAAGCGCCAAGCCCCGGCCAGTATCAATGGCCAGAAAATGTAGAACTGCTCCTCAATCGCCAAACTCCACAGGTGCAGCAGCGGCTTGGCCTCGGCGGCGTGGTCAAAGTAGCCGCTTTCCTTGTACAACTGGAGGTTGGACAAAAAACTCGCCCCGGCCAGCAGGTGATGCCCCAGCTCGGCATATTCGTCCGGGGTCAGCAGCAGCCAACCTGCGCCCAGCAAGGTCAGCATGACCGTCAACAATGCGGGCAAAATGCGCCGAATCCGGCGCACATAGAACAGCCGCAGGCTGAAGCGCCCCTGCGCCAGACTGGCGAACAAAATGGACGAAATCAGATAGCC
>DHYQ01000013.1:728-1293 GCA_002414205.1 Gallionellaceae bacterium UBA5126
CGCATGGGGAGAAAAAACGCCGGTTGGGAGCAACCGGCGTGTCGTGTCAAGAATGACGATTAGCTGGGGGCAACTTCCTTGAACTTGCCGTAGTTCATCAGGCGGTCAAAGCGTGCCTGCATCAATTCGCTGATCGGGCGGGACTGCGCTTGTTGCAGCGCATCGTGCAGCGCCTTGCGCACGTTGAGCATCACGCCGTCGTAGTCGCGGTGCGCGCCGCCCACGGGTTCGGGGATGATGCGGTCGATCAGACCCAGGGCCTTCAAGCGGGTGGTGGTAATGGCCAGCGTTTCCGCCGCATCCGGCGCTTTGGCCGCGCTCTTCCACAGAATCGAAGCGCAACCTTCCGGCGAAATCACCGAGTAGGTGCTGTATTGCAACATCAGCAGGCTGTCACCCACCGCAATCGCCAACGCGCCGCCGGAGCCGCCCTCACCAATCACCGTGCAGATGATGGGCACGCGCAACTCACTCATTTCATACAGATTGCGGCCAATGGCTTCGGACTGGCCGCGCTCTTCCGCGCCCACGCCGGGATAGGCACCGGGGGTGTCAATAAAGGTCA
>DHYQ01000013.1:1393-5871 GCA_002414205.1 Gallionellaceae bacterium UBA5126
TTGCGGGCGATTTTTTCTTTGGTGTCACGGCCTTTTTGATGACCGATCACCATCACGCTTTGGCCATTGAAACGCGCCAGACCGCCCACAATCGCCTTGTCATCGGCATACGAGCGATCGCCGTGCAGTTCCTGAAAATCGGTGAACAAATGCTGGACATAATCCAGGGTATAGGGGCGTTGCGGATGGCGGGAAACCTGAGAAATCTGCCAAGGGGACAGTTTGGCGTAGATGTCCTTGGTTAAACTTTGGCTTTTTTTGGAAAGACGGGAAATTTCGTCAGCGATGTCCAGTGTGGCATCGTCCTGCACATAGCGCAGTTGTTCAATCTTATCTTCCAGTTCAGCGACCTGGCTCTCAAATTCCAGGAATGATACTTTCATAATGTGCTCCATCCAGTACGCGCCCCAAGGGCGATGAGGGCGCGATGATACTACGGGAACCCCGAAAAACCTACTGCACCACGGTTTCACCGGGCAGGTTACAGGCCAAAGAAGCCTTTTACTTTGGCTAACAGCTCGCTGTGGCGCACGCGACGGGTTTCTTCGCTGACCAGTGCCTGATCTCCGTGCATATTGGCCGTCGCGGCATCCAGCTCAGCCTTGCGCTGCACCAGAATTTGGGTAATTTCCTCTGCAATGCTGGGGCGCGCCTGCATAATGTCCTCAAAAGACACCTTATCCAGACGGTAACACTCCACATCCGTGCGCGCCAGCACCGAGGCCGCGCGCGGGGCACCCGTCATCATGCCCATTTCGCCGAAAAAATCGCCCTTGCGTAACACACTGAGGCTACGACGCTGGCCGTTTTCAACCTCAACAAATACCTCGGTCTCGCCGCTAATGATGATGTACAACCAATGCGCCACCGCACCCTGACGGGAAATGACATTCCCGCGTGCAAACGGTGCATATTTCAAACTTTCCGCCAGATGCCGCAATTCTTTTTCGCTCATTTGGCTAAACAAATCCACCCGGCGCAGCGTCTTGATACGCCGCTCTCGCTCCCGGCGCTTCATGGAGGCTTCGTATTTCTTGTTTTCCTTGATGAAGTGGATGCTTTGTTCTTCCAGTACCAACTGCAAGCCAGCGCGCTCCAGGGCCGCGTAAATATGCCAGCGCACCAGCGCATCGGTTCCGTCATCCACGGCCAGATCCGTGAGCCAATAACGCAGCGCATAACGAGCACAGCCTTTATCAATCTCCATCAAGACACAACTAGGGCGCGGTGTATGCGCCACATTTTGCAAATGCGCTTGCAAAACCGCCTCCTCGACAATGCTGACTACTTTGCTGGGTGCAACATGCAGTTGCAAATTGAACCAGATCCAGCGCCGCCATTGCACCGGCTGATCGGCACGCCGTCCCAGCACCAGAAATTTGTTTTTCATCAACTGGCTATTCGGCACGACCACCGTTTCCCAATTGCGCGTTTCCAACAAAGTTGAACGCCAGCGTATGTCCACTACCCTGCCGGTAATGTCATCCACTTTGATCCAGTCACCGATTTCGATAGAGTTATCCATCTGAATCGCCAAACCGCCCAAGATATTACCCAAGGTGTCCTGCATGGAAAACGCCAAGGCAGCGGTCATGACCGCCGAGGTCGCCACAATGCTGCTTAACTCCACCCCCGCATAACGTAGCCGAATCAGTCCCCACACGGCGTAGGCCACAATGACCAGAATGTCTTCGGCGATGCGTGGCGTATTCAGCTTGGCGCGTGGCAAGACCAAACGGAACAAAAACTGTCCCCACAAGCGAATCACCGCGATCCCGGCACCAATGGTGCCAATCTCGCGCAACACCACAGCGGAGCTTGGCAAGGTCAAGGCATACACAAAACCGCTGAACAAGCGCAGCGCTTCGCATAAGGCAAAAAAGGTCAGCGTGTTGACCACACTTTTGCGCGACTCATGCAAAAAGTGGTACAGCAAAAATGCCAAACACAGCGCCAGCACCGAGGTGGGTAAAAACTCCTCGTGCCAAAAAAAGGAGAATACGGTATGCCAAAATTCCATGATGCACACGTCCAGTAAAATTGCGCTCAATTTTAACGCAACATACTGTTTAGCCGAAAAAATTATCTAGTTAGTTTAGTGCTGAGCGACCCAAAGCAGGTCGCTTGTGCAGACGTGCTAGGCACGCGCTATTGACGTCCGTTGTGCCAGCGACGGAACAGCATGAACAGGATGGCAATCACCACCGGCACACCCCACAGCAGGTTCAAGAAGGGGTCGAAACGGGCTGGCGCGAACTTATCGAGTTTTTCCAGCAAAAACGCCAGCAAGTTGACGCCGTAATATAGTGCAATCACATAGGACAGCAGCTTGGCAGTCTCTTGCAAACGCAGTTGCGATTGGAAGTTATCGTTCATGCTGATGAGCAGGCTCTGGTTTTGAATCTCGCGCCGAACTTCAATGCGGGTGCTGATAAGCTGGCTGGTATGGGCAATCCGGCCAGAGAGATATTCCAGCCGGTGCGTCGCGGCCTGACAAGTTCGCCGTGCCGGTTCCAGACGGCGCTCCAACAAGCCGCCGATGGAGCTCACTTGCGGGATGCGTTGTTCACCAAGCTCCATGAGGCGCTGGTTCACCAAATCAAAATAGGCCAATGCCGCAGACAGATGCTGAAAATTTTCCGCCGTCATACGCTCTACACGCGCGGCGATGGAGGTCAAACGCTCCAGCAAGGTTTCATCATCTTCGCCATTCCCGGAGGCAATCGCTTCGGTCAACGTGGCAATTTCGCCTTCCAGAATGGGCAGCTTTCCCAGAATTTTGCGCGCAATCGGCAAGGACAACATCGCCAGAGAGCGATAAGAATCCAACTCAACCAGTCGCAAAATCAAACGTCCATTTCTCGACGCCACATCCGTTTTGCTCAACACCAACATGGGAATCAGATCGTCATCCTTGATCATGAAGTCGGTCATCACCACCGCACCGCTACGCCCCATACTGGAACCAGCTAACCGTCTGGCATCAAAATGACCCGCATATTGCTCGAACAACGCCAGATCATCGACTCCGCTTGGGTGCGGCAAGAGTGTGATATTCAGCCCCGTCACCATTTTTCCCGGAATCCGGGCCAGCCAACCGTTGGGCAAGCGCGCATCCAGGCTTTCCGCAAAGGGCTGTTCACGTAAATCCAGTTCAGGTTCCCAGGCAAACTTGTAGCGTGTGAATTCCAAATGACGCTCAATTTTCAAACGAAAATCACCGAAGTCATAACGCACGCGGTTATGCCCTGTGTCAATCAACGAGGCCGCATACTCTGTCAGCAAAGCCTGCAAATGTGCCTCTTCTGCGGCACGTTCCTCCGCCGACACCAGCATCACAAACAACACTACCCGCTCCGGCGGGTTGAGTGGTTCATAAGGATGATTATGTAACTCTTCGTTAAGTTCGTAGCGTAAGGGATGATTGGATGGACGAGGACTAGGCATGCAGGCTTCCAGAGGTGAGATTAAGGACAAGCGATGGAAAAACATAGGGCATGGTGCCCCACAGCACTCGTGCTAATCCTGCCACTCCGCGATCCAAGCCATCTGAATGGCTTCGAGGATTTTTTCGTTGCTGCGATTGTGATCATCGCTAAAACCGTCCAACTCACACACCCAACGATGCAAATCGGTAAAGCGGATATAGCGCGGATCCACGTCGTCGTGTTGTTCAAACAGCTCTTCGGCAATACGTTGTACGTCAGTCCATTTCATGGTGTGCTCCTTGACGGGATATTGAAAAACGCGGCGTGCTAGTGGTGCTCGCTGGCCAGATTGATGGTGTATTTGGGAAGCTCGACCACCAGATCGCTGTCGCCGACGATGGCCTGACAAGACAGACGCGAATGCGGCTCCAAGCCCCAAGCTTTATCCAGCATGTCGTCTTCCAGCTCGTCGCTCGGCTCCAGCGAGTCAAAACCCTGGCGCACGATGACGTGGCAGGTGGTGCAGGCGCAAGACATTTCACAGGCGTGTTCGATGTCGATGTCGTTATCCAGCAAGGCTTCGCAGATCGACGTACCACTGTCCGTTTCCAGCACTGCGCCTTCCGGGCACAGAGTCGCATGGGGTAATACGATGATTTGAGGCATGATTTTCCTTTTTAATGACGGAACTAAACCAAGTGCTGTTTATTCGATACTGTCCAGCGTGCGCCCGGCCAGGGCGCGATTCACGCTGATGTCCATGCGGCGCTGGGCAAATTCGGTGGTGGCTTGATTCAGGGTTTCGATGCCGCGCCGCACTTGCTGCGCGTCGCCCTGTTGCAGGATGGCACGCAAGTCGGCCATGCACTGCTCGATGGCGGCCCGTTCGGCGGCGTTGAGCAGTGCACCGTTTTCGTCCAAGGCGTTGCCGACGGCTTCCAGCAATTGCTGACCTTCCACTTGCTGCTCGCGCAAGGCGCGGGCCTGCATGTCCTCGGCGGCGTGCTGGCCGGATTCCTGCAACATGCGCATGATTTCGTCGTCGCTCAG
>DHYQ01000005.1:0-1830 GCA_002414205.1 Gallionellaceae bacterium UBA5126
AGTGGCCGTTTGATTCATCTTTCGCTGCCGAAAGTCATTCCAGCCGAAGGCGGCGTGCCCATTGTGCGTGAGGGCGTGGTGATTGGTGGCCTGGGTGTCAGCGGCGTGCGGGCGTTTCAGGATGGGCAGATTGCGGCGGCGGGGTTGACGGCGCTGGAGAGTGGTGCGGCCTAATCCAGTTCGTATTTTGCAGGATGTGGGCGGTATCACAGCAGGCGTGCCGTCGAAAACGGAGCATTCTCGGCAACGACGTAATAGGTCAATTGTGTGCCGAGATGGTTATTGTGACTCTAGATCAATGAAATTCGCCTCTATCGTTTTAGTAGCAGAGTTTAAGAGATGTTGATTTTTGTCTTGATGTTTTCGAGCTTCCTCATCACACACGAACATTGCAATCTCTTTAGGTCGATTGGCTAGTTGGCTAAAGCGACAGCGCCAAACGACAGCCGTATCCATGGAATTGGAACCCCACCAATTTTCTTGATTGTAGGGCTGACGATTTCCAATGTTGAGAACGATGTTGTTTGCAAAGCTTGCTAGGCCAGCCTTTGATACTTCCGCAGATACGCTTGTGAATATCCATTCGCAACGTCCTCGTTGAAAGCGATCGACCATGAAAACAGTCGAATACTTTTCTCGCTCTCTTGAAATTTTTAGCGGCATACCGAGACCAATCGGGAATGTCGCACCTTCGATGGCTCCTGCGATGAATGTTGGTGTATATCGACATCCTTCGTACTTTGTTGCGCTGTAATGGGCGGTTAGTTTGATGTCTAAACTTGGCGACAGCATCCCGTGAATAGTAACGATTCGAGTAGGTGACGCATTTTCTACGGGATAATCAAGATCACTTGGTGATAGATAGCTACCAATTCTTGCTGTTGTACATCCGGTCAGTGATGCAATGAACAGGGTAAGTAATAACAGCGAGGTACGTGTATGAGGCATGTTCATGATTGGTTTAACGTAAATTAGGGCGCGTAGAAAATACCAGTTTTCGCAGTGTAAATCTTATCTTGGATTCAACTTTGAAGTGCAACACTCTCCTCGAAGAATGCCTGAACCGGGGTTTGGAATTTAAGCCGTTTTTTCGTTGTGTTGCTACGATTTTTGCCGCTGCAATGCCCAGTCCACATGCTCGCGCACGACTTCGTCCGAGTGGCTGCGGCGGGTAGTCAGGGCTGCGACGATGGCGGCGCTCGGTGGGGCGTTACCCAGAGCGACGGCGAGATTGCGCAGCCATTGCGCGTGGCCGATGCGGTAAATCGGGCTGCCGGCCATTTTTTGGTTGAAGGTGGCTTCGTCCCAAGCGAATAATTCCAGCAATCCGGCATCATCCAGCCTGTGCCGCACGGCGAAATCCGCTTCGCTGCTGGCTTGGGCAAAGCGGTTCCACGGGCAAAGCAGTTGGCAGTCGTCGCAGCCGTAGATGCGGTTGCCCAGCAGTGGGCGCAGTTCCAGCGGGATACTGCCGCGATGTTCGATGGTGAGGTAGGAAATGCAGCGCCGCGCATCCAGCCGGTAGGGGGCGATAATCGCTTGCGTGGGGCAGGCGTCAATGCAGCGGGTGCACTGGCCGCAATGCGCGGCGGTGGGCGTGCTGACCGGCAGCGGCAGGTTGATGTAAATCTCGCCCAGAAAAAAATACGAGCCGTGTTGGCGCGACAGCAACAGAGTGTGTTTGCCGCGCCAGCCAATGCCTGCCCGGCTGGCCAACTCCACTTCCAGCACCGGCGCGCTGTCGCAAAACACCCGCCCGGCAAAGCTTTCTACTTCAGTTTGAATGCGCGCCGCCAGTTGCGCCAGACGGTTGCGCATCACCTTGTGGTA
>DHYQ01000005.1:2077-5714 GCA_002414205.1 Gallionellaceae bacterium UBA5126
TGGGACAAGTCGGTGTCGCTGATGCCGACGGCCTGAAATCCCAATTCCCCAGCCCAGTGTTGAATGTTTTGTGCCAGTGCCGCGAGCGCTGGCGGAGTGAGTGTTTGAACCATGCCGCATCATAGCCGATTTGTTGCTGACCTGGCCGACGAGGCCGCCACCCTGGCCGTGGCCGGGCGCTTGGTGCAGGCCATGCAGCCGGGGCTGGTGGTGTACTTGCAGGGCGATTTGGGGGCGGGCAAAACCACGCTGGTGCGCGGCCTGCTGCGGGCGCTGGGCTATGCCGGGCGAGTAAAAAGCCCGACCTATACCTTGCTGGAAAGCTATAGCGTGGCCGGGCGGGAATGGGCACATTTTGATTTGTACCGCATGCAGGATGCCGAAGAATGGGACGCGGCGGGCTTCCGCGATGAATTCGACGGCACAAAAATTTTATTGATCGAGTGGCCGGACAAGGCGGCGGGCTATTTGCCCCCGGCGGACTGGGTGGTTACATTGGTGCGCATGGACGAGGGGCGGCAGTTGCAGCTCGTGGCGCAATCGGAATTGGGGGAAATATGTGGGCACGCTTTGCAATCTTGATGACGATGTGGCTGCTGGCCGGGACGAGTTGGGCGGCCAACAGTGTCACCTCGGCCCAGTTGCAGGCGGGCAAACAGTCCACCCGTTTGGTATTGGAATCGCGCGCCCCGATTGCGCATAGCACCAGCCAGCAGGGCAGCTACTTGCAGATTGATTTGCACGGCGTGGCTCCGACTGCGGTGCTGGACGCCTTGAAGCGCCAGGTGGGGCGCAATGATGCCGTGATCGACAGTCTGCGTGTGCAGCGACTGGCTGGGCACGATAGCCGTTTGCTGGTGCAGCTAAAACAAGCCGTGAAGCCGGAAGTGCTGGCGGTTGGCCCGCTCAAGCACAAGCAATACCGCCTGAGTATTGAGTTGCAACCGCAAGGTGAACCACGCAATGCGCGGGACGTGTCCACACTGGTGCCTATGCCGTCGCGTGACGTGGGCGCATTGTTGGTGATGCAAGCGCCGCGTGATGAGAACGAGCGTGTGCGCCAACCCGGCATACGTTTTGAACGCGGCAATCCGCCCAGCGGCAATATCCGCATCGTGGACGACCCGCAACGTCGTGGCAGTTTTCGCGTGGAGGATGAGCGTCGCACGCCTTCCAATTTCTATTTTGAAGGGGATTCCCGTCGCTCAAATTTCAATTTTCAGCAGGTGACGCCTTCCAATTTTGCCTTCCAGAACACGCCGCAGCGTGATGATCCTCTGCGCCTGCGCAGTAGCGAGCAATTGCGCCCCAAAATGGGGTTCTACAACGATGGGCCATCAACGGAACGGGAGCGCCCCAAGTTGAAAATGGGCATTGTGATTGAAGGTGAATTATCCGCGCCGAAACCCGCTCCCCGTCGCGTCCGTAAGCCCAAACTGCGCGTGTCGCAAAGTTTACAAGGGGAGGCGGTCGTGCCGGAGGAAGCCGTGGTTGCCGCACCTGCACCGTTTATTCCCAATGCGTTTATGGATGACGGTAGCGCCACGGAGGAAATCCGTACCGCCAGCCGTAGTAGCGGCCCGCGCATGTGGCTGGTAGCGCTGGATGCCGGACATGGGGGGGCGGATCCTGGTGCGTTGGGATATTACGGTTCCTACGAAAAAAACATTACCTTGGCGATTGCCCGTCGGGTGCAGGCTTTGTTGGCACAAAGTAACCAGGTGCGCGGTGTGCTGATCCGTAGCAATGACGAGTACGTGGCGTTGGCCGATCGTGTGGCACGCGCACATCAAAGCAGCGCAGATTTGTTTGTGTCGATTCATGCGGATGCTTTCGTCAACAGCAGTGCCAAAGGTTCGTCGGTATTCATGTTGTCGCGCAAGGGGGCGAGTAGTGCCGCAGCCAGTTGGTTGGCCGACCGCGAGAACAATGCAGATTTGATCGGTGCGGTGAGTAGTACACCCAGTCGTGATCCGTTGGTGATGCGCACATTGCTGGATTTGTCGCAAACCGCCACGGCCAAGGATAGCCAAAAACTCGCCAGCCTGATGTTGCGCGAATTGGGCGCGCTGAATCCACTGCATCGCAGTCGTGTCGAGCAAGCCGGTTTTGCGGTGCTGAAGTCGCCCAGCATTCCCTCCATCCTGGTGGAAACGGCCTTTATCAGCAATCCACAGGAAGAAGCGCGGCTGAACAATGCAGCCTATCAGGACGACATTGCCCAAGCCATCGTGCGCGGCATCTTGCGTTATTTTTCGCAGAATCCCAATGTCAGCCGCCCAGCATTGGTGCAGCGTAGTTAAGATGGGGGACGCGCTTGCTACGTGCTTGGTGCCCCGTCTTGGTCTGGCAGATGCGCCGCCTGTTTTTAGTTAATTTTCGGTTTTTTTATGGAATCCTCTGCCGCTCTTGAAGTCGCCAAGCACATCCTGCTGATGTTTGGCATCATCCTCGCCGTCGGGACTTTTTCCGGCCTCATTGCCCGTTTTCTGAAAATGCCGGATGTGGCAGTGTTTTTGCTGGTGGGCATGCTGATCGGCCCCAGCGCCCTGAATTTGATTCACATCAAGGCCGACTCCGCCGTCAATCAATTGCTGCTGATTTTTGGCTCCAGCTACATCCTGTTCGATGGCGGTGCATCCATCAAATTGAAGGTGCTGAAGGAAGTCTGGCTGACGGTGCTGATTATTGCCACCGTCGGCGTGCTGATTACCGCTGCCATTACCGGTGTCGCCGCGTATTACTTCCTCGGCGTGCCCATGATTGTGGCGCTATTGCTGGGTTCGGCGCTGGCCTCCACCGACCCGGCCACCCTCGTGCCGGTGTTCAAGCAAGTCAAAATCAAGGATCGCGTGGCGCAAACCGTGATGACCGAATCGGCCTTCAACGACGCCATGGGGGCGATTGTGACCTTCGCCGTGCTGGGCGTGGCCATGGGCGCAGGTGACTTTTCGCTGGGCAGCGCGCTGGGCGGACTGTTGCAGCAAGCACTGATCGGCATTGTGATTGGCGGCGTGCTGGGCTATCTGGCGGCGGTGTTTATCGCCCATGAAAAGCTGGGTTTCCTGGCCGAATTCGCTCCGGTGGTGACACTGATGGCGGTCATTGGGGCCTATATGAGCGCGGATGGTTTGCACGCCAGCGGCTTCATGGCGGTATTCGTGTTTGGCATCATGCTGGGCAACCAGGAATCGCTGGGCTTCAAGCTGAGCGAGGAAGAAAACCATACGCTGGAAGACTACGTGCTGACCACCGCCTTCATCATGCGCATGTTCATTTTCATCCTGCTCGGCTCGCAAGTGGATTTCGCCCTGATGAACCAATACCTGGGCGCAGGGCTGGCCGTGGTGGCGGTGTTCATGCTGGTGGCGCGCCCTATTACCGTGTTCGCCTGCGCCCTGCCAGATCGCCGCGCCAAATGGAGCCTGAAGGAAATGCTGTTCATGTGCTGGACGCGTGAAACCGGGGTGATTCCCGGCGCACTGGCGGGTATGTTGGTCGGCATGAACGCCCCCGGCGCGAAAATCATCGCCTCTGTGACGTTCATCGCCATCCTGATGACTATCCTGATTCAAGCCACCACTACCAAATGGCTGGCGGGCAAGCTGGGGTTGCTGGAGGCGTAAGTGCGCTGCAA
>DHYQ01000005.1:5846-6749 GCA_002414205.1 Gallionellaceae bacterium UBA5126
ACCAGCATGGTGATGGTCATGGGGCCGACGCCGCCGGGGACGGGGGTGACGTAGCCTGCGACCTCGCTGACGCTGGCGAAATCCACGTCGCCGCACAGTTTGCCGTCGGCGTTGCGGTTAATGCCCACGTCAATCACCACCGCGCCGGGTTTCACCATGTCGCCGGTGATGAAGTTGGCGCGGCCCACGGCGGCCACCAGGATGTCGGCATCGCGGGTGTGTTTGGCCAAATCGACGGTCTTGGAGGTGCAAATGGTCACCGTGGCATTTTTGTGCAGCAGCAGCAGCGCCATGGGTTTGCCGACGATGTTGCTGCGACCTACCACCACGGCGTGTTTGCCTTCAATCGCAATCCCGGTTTTTTCCAGCAGCACCATCACGCCGTAGGGCGTGCAGGACGGGAAGGGCGTGTCGCCCGTCACCAGCGCGCCGACGTTTTTTTGATGGAAGCCATCCACGTCCTTGTCGGGATTGATGGCTTCAATCACGGTGTGCGAGTCCAGATGCTTGGGCAGCGGCAGTTGCACCAGAATGCCGTGAATGGCCGGGTCGTTATTCAGGGCTTGCACCTCGGCCAGCAATTGCGCTTCGCTGGTGTCGGCGGGCAGTTCGATATGGCGCGAATACAGGCCCAGTTCGGCGCAAGCCTTGACCTTGTTGGCGACATACACCTTGGAAGCCGGGTCGTTGCCGACGATGATCACCGCCATGCCGGGGACAATGCCACGTGCCTTGAGCGCATCGGCGCGAACTTTCCATTCCTCGCGCACTTGGCGGGCAATGGTTTTGCCATCAATGATTTGTGCTGTCATGTTGTGCTCCTGCTGAAATTAAAGCGGGTGGTTCCGGGTTCCTTCCCCCTTCAAGGGGGAGGGGACTGTTGTCCCCTTAACTTGCAAGGGG
>DHYQ01000005.1:7010-8639 GCA_002414205.1 Gallionellaceae bacterium UBA5126
TTCACATCCTTGTACAGCGGGGTCAGCTTATCCACCGGCACGGCGATCAGTTTGGCGTCTTCGCCGCTTTCGTCGGTCATGGCCAGCATGCCCACGGGACGGCAGGCGATCACCGAGCCATGCACCACGGGGAAGGGGGTAATGACCAACACATCCACAGGATCGCCATCGTCGGCAATGGTTTCGGGGATGAAGCCGTAGTTGCAAGGGTAGCGCATCAGGGTGCTGATGAAGCGATCCACCACCAGGACACCGGCGTCCTTGTCCACTTCATATTTGACAGGATCGGCGTGTTTGGGGATTTCGACGATGACATTACATTCTTGTGGCAGCTTCTTGCCAGGGCGCACATTCAGCAGACTCATGATGATTCCTTGCAGCGTTAGGGTTAATAAAAAATCGGGCGCGATTATAAGCCAAGCGGCGTACTGGCGGGCTGCTATCTGCATGCGTTTGCACGCAGTGGGTGCACGCTTAATGCTGGCAATGAATTTGCCGTGATTTGACAGCGTAGGGCTTTACTTTTACCATCCGGCCTCGCTGCGCATAGCGCAGCTTTTTTGTCGACTATACAACGGTGTCCAGCCAACCCCAACCGGCGACACGCCGTGCTTTACAGAGTGAAAAGAACAATGAAAATCAAAACGATTGCCCACATTTTATCTTTGGCGTTGCTAAGTGGCGCCGCACTGGCAGAAGACTACAGCACGGGTGAACGTGCTGACTGGCACGTGGTGCTGGGTGGTGGCCTGGCTTCCGCGCCACGCTATGAAGGTTCCGCCAACAACCGTTTGCGTGTGGTGCCGCTGATTAACGTGCAGAATGGCCATTTTTTTGCCGGTACCGCACGCGGGATTGGCTATGATTTTTCCGATAATCAGCAGATGCAATATGGCGTGCGCCTGACCTTGGCGCCATACCGCCGTCAGAATGCAGACGTGCGTTTGAACGGCACCGGTGATATTGGTTCTGCCGCCGAAGCTGGGGCATTTTTCAATGCCAAATTCTCGCCTTTCTACGTCAATGCCAATGTCGCCGGCAGTTCGCGTGGCACACGCGCGGAAATCGGGGGCGGCGTGGAGCACATGTTGTCGTCCAACGACCACATGCGCCTGGGCCTGGATCTGAATTGGGCCAACAACAAGTACATGCAGACTTACTTTGGGATCAGCGCCGCTCAGGCGTTGGCCTCTGGTGGTGTGTTGGCTGCCTACAACGCCAGTGCCGGTGTGAAGGATTATGTCTTGCATGCGAACTGGACGCATCACTATGACAAGACCTGGTTCAGCACCGCCAGCCTGTCGGTGAAGCAACTGGCGGGTAGCGCGCAAAACAGCCCGATCACCATGAAGCGTACCGGTAGCACCCTGACCCTGATGGTGGGCTACCACTTCTAAACACCGTTGATCTGAATCTCGCAGCCGCCGACGTGTTCCGTTCGGCGGCTTTTCTGTGTCGCACCGTTGTCATGGCTTTCGGCTACAATGCCGTACCTTTTTTATGGAGAAAGAGCATGGCACAACTTATCGGCAAAATGGTCATTGGTCAGTCCGGCGGCCCCACCGCAGTGATTAACCAATCTCTGGTGGGGGCGATTCTGGCGGCACGCCAACAGCCCAATATCACCGG
>DHYQ01000051.1 GCA_002414205.1 Gallionellaceae bacterium UBA5126
ACAGGTTGAAGGCGTGCCAACGGACGCTGCCCTGCAACAATTACGCAACGGGGTGCAACTCTCCGACTTCAAGACTTTACCAGCAAAAGCAGGCATCATCAGCGAACCGGTAGCGATATGGCCACGAAATCCACCCATTCGCGCTCGTCTACACATCCCGACCACTTGGCTGGAACTCACCATCCGCGAAGGCAAAAACCGTCAAGTACGGCGTATGACCGCCGCCGTCGGTTATCCAACCTTGCGCCTGATACGCGCCCGAATTGGTGACTGGACGCTGCAAGATTTGCCGCCAGGAAGCTGGCGCTACGCCTGACGGTGTTTTTTTATTCAGACTATTAGCGCGCATACTGCCGCAAAATGCCCGGTAATACGGGCTTTTACGCCGTTATAATCGCGCCCCCATTTCGCCTTTTCCTGCAATGTCCACCGCTATCCACCTGCTCCCTGAACTGCTGATCAACCAAATCGCTGCTGGCGAGGTGATTGATCGACCGGCAGCCGCACTGAAGGAGTTGGCGGAAAACAGCCTGGACGCCGGCGCGAGCGAAATTCGAGTGGAACTGGAAGGCGGCGGAATTCGCCTGCTACGGGTACGCGACAATGGCGGCGGCATTGCCCTAGAGCAACTGGCGCTGGCGCTGACCCGACATGCCACCAGCAAGATCGACTCGCTGGCCGCACTGCAAAGTGTGCGCAGCATGGGTTTTCGCGGCGAGGCGCTGGCCAGTATGGCGGCGGTGGCGCAACTGACCCTGACTAGCCGCATGACGCACGCCACACATGCGTGGGAAATCCGCAGCCTGGATGGCCACACCACCGCGCCGGAACCGGCCCGACATGCCGTCGGCACCACCGTTGAGTTGCGTGAGCTGTACTTCAACACCCCAGCGCGGCGCAAATTTCTCAAATCCGAAGCCACCGAATTTGCTTATTGCGAGGATGTCCTGAAACGGTTGGCACTGGCGTATGCCGGGGTGAGTTTTTCCCTCAGTCACAATGGCAAATTACTGTGGCAACTGACCGCTAACCACAGCCCGCTACCACGTATCCGCCAGTTGCTGGGGGAAGAGTTCAGCAGCTTGTCAGTGGGCGTTGCGCGCCAGACCGGACAATTCGCCTTGCAGGGGCTGGCCGCCCTGCCCGCCTATTCGCGCAGCCGGGGGGACGCACAATACTTTTTCGTCAATGGTCGCTTCGTGCGCGACAAGGTGGCCAGTCATGCCTTGCGTCAGGCCTATCAGGACATTTTGCATCACCAGCGCCACGCCGCGTATGTGCTGTTTTTGCAATTGCCGCCAGAAGCGGTGGATGTCAACGTGCATCCGGCCAAAAGCGAAGTGCGCTTCCGCGATAGTCAGGCCGTGCACCAGTTTTTGTTCCACAGCGTGCAAGATGCGTTGGCCACACCGGGCGCGCCCAGCATGACTTCCATGCCGCTGCTCAACAACGTCACCGCCCCGCTGCCGCCGCAACAAGCCCCATTGCAAATTGCCGACACCAGCAGCTCGCGCTATGCCGTGTGGGAAATGGCCCAGCAGGCACTGCACCCTGACTCCACCGGGTCAGTCGCTCCCGTGCCGCCATCACCGCTCGCCAATGCACCAGAATTACCGCCACTGGGTTTTGCGCTGGCGCAACTGGCCGGGATTTACATTCTGGCGCAGAACGCCCACGGACTGGTGGTGGTGGATATGCACGCCGCGCACGAGCGGGTGGTGTATGAGCAACTGAAAACCGCCTTGGCGCAGGAAGCGCTGGCCAGCCAGCCGCTGTTGATTCCGCTGGTGCTGGTGGTGGAGCCGCTGGAGGTGGCCACGGTGGAAGAAAGTCAGGCCGCCTTGCGCACCCTGGGTTTTGAGTTAGCTCCGCTGTCGCCAACGACCTTGGCGGTGCGCGCCATGCCGATGTTGCTGAAAAGCAGCGAAGCCGAAGCGGCGACGCGCGAAGTGCTGGCCGAGTTGCGCCAGTTCGGGGCCAGCCGGGTGATGACCGAGCGGCGCAATGCCTTGCTGGCCACGTTGGCTTGTCACGGCGCGGTGCGCGCCAATCGCAGTTTGAGTGTCAGCGAGATGAATGCCCTGCTGCGTGACATGGAGCGCACCGAACGCGCCGACCAATGCAACCACGGGCGGCCAACTTGGCGGCAAGTGACGTTGGCGGAACTAGATCAGCTTTTTATGCGCGGACAGTAACAATCTGCCGAAACAACTCAAAACGCCGCGCATCCACCGCACCACTTTGCGCGGCCTGGCGCAGGGCGCAACCCGGCTCTTGGTCGTGACGGCAATTGGCAAAGCGGCATTGTCCCAAATACGGCGCAAATTCCACAAAGCCCAGTTCGATTTCGCCGAACGTGAGGTGATGCAAGCCAAACGCCTGCACGCCGGGACAGTCGATCAAACTACTATCGGCATCCAAGTGGTACAGCTTGGCGTGGGTGGTGGTGTGTTTGCCGGAATCCAGCACAGCGGAGATTTCTCGCGTGGCGGCCTGCGCGTCCGGCAGTAGAGCGTTAATCAAGGTGGATTTGCCCATGCCGGACTGCCCCAGCAACACGCTGCGCTGACCTTGCAAATACGGGCGCAACGCCGACGCATCCTGCACGGCAGACAATTCCAGCACTTCATAGCCCAGGGTGCGATACACCGCCAGGCGCGCCCGCGCGGGTTCGGCGGCGGCTTGCAAATCGCACTTATTAAGCACAATCAATACCTTGAGCTGCTCATGCTGCGCCGCCACCAGACTGCGCGCCAACAACTCGTCACTGAAAGACGGCTCGGTCGCCACCACGATAATCAACTGGCTGACATTGGCGGCGATACGTTTTTGCCGAAAGGCATCCGAGCGATACAGCAAGGCGCTACGCGGCAAAATCTGTTCGATGACCCCCTGCCCCGGCCCCGTCTGCTTCACCGTCACCCGATCGCCACACACCACGTCGGTTTTTTTGCCTCGCGTCACACAGGCCAGCAAACTGCCGTCCTCAATCAAGCGTACCCCGTGTTGCAACCCGAAGGCGGCGACCACTTCTCCCGAAAAGGACATATCAGCTTTGTAACAGGGCTTCCACCTGCCCGGCACAAGCAAAATCCCTCGCCGACAAACCGTGGATGGAATGGGTGGTAAATTCGACCAGACAGGTGTTGTAGGTCACAGTCAGCTCGGGATGATGATCCTGCTGATGGGCAATCCAGGCCACCGCGTTCACAAACGCCATGGTTTGATGAAAGTTGCCAAAGCTATATTTTTTGCTGATGAGATGGTCGTACTGCTCCCAGCCCGGCAAGGCAGGCAGCAGCGCATCAATCTGGGGTTGAGTCAAAGTTTGCATGCAATTCTCACAAAGCCAACGGATTTAAAAAGGCACGAAGCCGGGATTATTTGAATTTATAAAAAGCCTGATTCAGGTAAGCACTGATATGCAGCTCTTCCTGCGCGGTCAGCTTGGCCCCCACGCTACCGCAGCGCTTGATTTGCGCCGCCAGGTCGGCGGGACTTTTGACCTTGCGATCGGCGCGGGTAAAAATTGCTTCCGGGCCGCCATTAATCATGGCCACGTGACAGCTATTGCAATTATGCTTATCAAACAGTGCCTTACCTTGTTTGGCATCACCACCGGCGAATGGCTCGGCAAGCGCCGCCAACGACAATAAACTCAGGGTCAAAATGGCAATCGTTTTCATGTTTACTCCAATTTTCAGGGTTCAGGAACAGGCTTGCAAATGCGCAATCCGCACCGCAGCCGGTGGATGTGAATCATAGAACTGCGAATACAACGGATCCGGCGTCAGGGTCGCCGCGTTGTCCTGATATAGTTTCACCAAGGCAGAAATCAAGTCGTGCGAGTTGGTTTGTACCGCAGCATAACGATCCGCCTGAAATTCATGCAGACGGGAATAGGCCGACATCAGCGGGTTGAACCAGAAGGAAAACAGCGGCAGCACCATAAAAAACAGCAACAGCGCCAAGGCCATATTCGGCGTATTTACGCCCAAGCCCTGATAAAACCAGCCTGTTTGCATCAGTTGTCCCAGCACCCACAGAAAGCCCAGACTCAAGGCAAAAATCAGCACCATACGCTTGACGATGTGACGATGATGGAAATGCCCCAGTTCATGTGCCAGCACCGCCTCTACTTCTGGAATATTCAAACGCTCCAGCAACGTATCAAAAAACACGATGCGCTTGGAGCGGCCAAAGCCGGTGAAATAGGCATTGCCATGCGCGCTGCGGCGCGAGCCGTCCATCACAAACAATCCCTGCGCCTTGAAGCCGCAACGCCGCAATAATGTTTCAATATGGGTTTTCATTTCGCCCTCAACCAAGGGCTGAAATTTGTTGAACAGCGGCGCAATAAACGTTGGGTAAATCAACAACACCAGCAAATTAAATGCCACCCAGGTCACCCAGACATACAACCACCAGTACTCCCCCATACGCGCCATCAGCCACAGCACCAACCACAGCAGCGGCATGCCCAAGACAGCCCCCACCAACCAACCTTTCAGGGTGTCCTGCAAATACAATGCCGGCGTCATCTTATTGAAACCAAACCCCGCTTCCAGCACGAAGGTGTTGTACCAATCAAAGGGCATTTCCAACACACTGGATAACAACAGCACCGCAATCACGGTCAACATCCCCTGAAGCAGCGGCGACAGCGGCGCTTGGGTACAGACATCCGCAATCCATTGCACCCCACCCCCCAAGGTCAGGGCCAGCAGCAACAAGGCGTCAAAGCTGAGTTTCAGAATAGAAAAACGGGTTTTGGCCGTGGTGTAATCCGCCGCTTTCTGGTGTTCATCCAAGCCGATGCGCGCACTGAATGCCTGCGGCACCTGATCCCGGTGTGCGGCAATATGCCGCAGATGGCGCAACGCCAGCCAGATTTTGGTCACAGTGGTCAACAGCAGGGTCATGGCAAACAGCCAAGCGAAGGAAGAAACGGTCATATCAGCTTTATTGTTGTCGGAATCATTGGATTCAGGCTGTTCAAACAGCGCGCTTGTGACAAAATGCGCCCCTGTTTCTGTTTAATCACCCGAAGGGCGCGAATTATGGCACAAAATCAAAACTACCTCGTCTGGATAGACATGGAAATGACCGGACTGAACCCGGACGCCGACAAGATCATCGAAGTGGCCATGGTGGTCACGGATGGCAATCTGGAGACGGTGGCCGAAGCGCCCGTCCTGGTTGTTCACCAGTCGGATAGCGTGCTGGACGGCATGGATAGTTGGAATAAAAATACGCACGGCAAATCCGGTTTGATCGCCAAAGTGCAGGCTTCCAGCCTGAGTGAGGCCGATGTTGAAGCCCAGATGCTGGCCTTTTTGCAAGCACATGTCCCCGCCCGGACATCACCGATGTGCGGCAACTCCATCTGCCAGGATCGCCGCTTCATGGCGCGCTGGATGCCCAAGCTGGAAGACTACTTTCACTACCGCAATCTGGATGTCAGTACACTGAAGGAATTGGCCAAGCGCTGGAAACCAGAGGTCACCCAGGCGCTGAAAAAACACGGCAAGCATGAAGCACTGGCCGACATTTACGAGTCCATCGCCGAAATGAAGCACTACCGCGAGCATTTCCTCAAGCTGTAATTCCCGTCATAAAAAAACCCGCCCTGCACTGGACGGGTTTTTGCTTTTCCAAAGCACTTATTGCAAAGCCGCCAAGGCCGCGTCGTAGTTTGGCTCATCGGCGATTTCGGCCACCAACTCCACGTGCAGCACCGTGTCATCCTTGTCCAGTACTATCACCGCACGCGCTGCCGCACCCGCCAGCGGGCCGCTGGCAATGGCCACCCCATAAGCCTGCAAGAACGCGCGTCCGCGCAACGTGGACAAGGTAATGACCTGATCCAAGCCCTCGGCCCCACAAAAACGTGCCTGAGCAAACGGGGTATCCACCGAAATGCACAACACCACGGTATCGACTAAACGGCTGGCCGCCTGATTAAAACGTCGCACCGAAGTGGCACAGGTGGGCGTATCCAGACTGGGAAAAATATTCAGCACCTTGCGCTGCCCCGCAAAAGACGCCAGGGCAACATCGGCCAAATCCTTGTTGACCAGCGTAAATGCCGGGGCTGGATGGCCCGGCTGTGGCAACTCACCGGCAACCTCAACGACATTGCCGAATAATGTGACATGACCCGACATAATGACACTCCCTTCCTTAACGTTAAGCAGCCGTCAATGGCAACCTGTGCTACCCATCTTCAGTACTGCCGTATTTCAAACAAATAATCCCCACCCGACTTGTGTCCCGCCGACAGTGAGGCACCGTAGTCCGGCACCTGGGTCAAGCCATCTGCCGCCACCCCAGCCTTGATGGCATCAAAAATTTCTGCGCCATGCTCATAACTACCCAGGGTGTTGACCTTGTCCAGCAAATGCCAGGTAAATACAGAGTGTCCATCCCGGCCTTCATCCATCACCGGCTCATCCCCACCAGAAGACATCACT
Source organism: Gallionellaceae bacterium UBA5126 (assembly GCA_002414205.1). Classification (GTDB taxonomy): domain Bacteria; phylum Pseudomonadota; class Gammaproteobacteria; order Burkholderiales; family Gallionellaceae; genus Gallionella. The sequence goes on from DHYQ01000051.1 coordinate 6,474, forward strand.
AGTACTGAGCGCTTTTGTAGGATTTGCTGTGGCGTTTCCACCGAGGTCTGTTTGGAACTCACTTTCATTTCACGTACCAGCGAACCGGAGAAGCAACTATCCGACACCACCAGCATTTGGCGCGCCGGGATATTATTCAGCAACTGACTGATGTCGCCATTGGATATCCAGTTTTCGGGATTGGTGGTGGCGCCATCACTGGGAATCCAGTAACCCTCGCGGGTGTCTTCCAGTTCATAGCCGTGCCCGGCGTAATACACCACCACACTGTCGTGCGAGCCGGTTTCATCTGCGACTTCGCGCAACATGCTCACAATGTCGGCGCGCGTGCCATTGCGCACCATACGCACGTCATACCCCATGCGGTCACGCAACATGGCACCGACCGCATCGGCATCCCGCAAGGCGCCATTCAGCGCGGGAATATCAGGATCCTGATAGGCGTTCACCCCAATTACCACGGCGATCTTGCGTTGAATTTCCGGCAGGAAAGCCCGTGTAGGCACCGGCAAAGGCAATTGCACACGTGCCATTACGTCCGCAGATTGACTGGCGGCCACCTCCCGTGGCAAACAATCACTGCCGGCATTACCGCTGTTACAACGATGCAAACTGCCCGCCGCAGGATTGACTGCCAACACCTTGAGTGCGGCCCCCAAACGCGCCCGCATGAAGTCTTGTCGCATGCTCATCAGTGCCTGCGAGCTGCCACGCCGTGCAGCAGATAAATCCATGCCACCAAAGGCTTCCACCACGCGTTCATCACGGCGCGCACGCGCCTCGTGATAGGCCGCCTGCTGCTGTTCTGCTGCCTCGCGCGCACCGTGCCAAACGTCACGTCGTTGCGTCAGCGCGTCGCGCCGATGCGCCAGCTCGTCACGTTTTTGCGCCAGGCTACTCTCGGCCGTCGTGCGTTGCGCGGGGGTCAGCCCCCCCTTGAGTGCCGCTTGTGCACGGTGCATGTCGGACTCCGCCTGTTGCAACGCTGCTTCCGCCTGATGCACGTCCGCCTCGGCGGCCTTAGCCTGCCCCACGGCGTCCAGCGCGGCTGCCTGCTTCAACCAGACATCGCGGTTTTCTCCCGCACGCGCCTTGCTGGCGGCAACACGTGCGGCACTGGCTTCTTGCCCGGCTTGCTGTTGTTCGGCAAGCGCCGTTTTGCTGCGCGCAACCGCCAGATGCTGGGCGGCGACGGCCCGACTTTCTTCATCTGCAGCCATTTGCAACGCCACGGCGGCACGTTTTTCAGCCACCGCTGCCTGACGAGTAACCACCACGGCCTGATTCAGCGCATCGCCCTCATGTTGCGCATGCAATTCAGCCTGGCGCAATTCACGTTCAGCCTTGGTCAACGCCTGCTGTGTGACTTGCTGCGCCGCAGCGCGCTGCGCCAGCGGATCACGCGCACTTGCCAGCGTCCGCTGTGTCTGCTGCAAATCAGCCTCCGCCTGATCGACCTCGGCATCAGCCTGCTTTACCAGCGCCACACGCTGCGCCGCAGCGCTCTGCCCACCGGCTGCCGCACGCTGCGCTTCCAGCGCAGATTTCTTTGCGACGGCAACCGCCCGGTTCACGCTGGCTTGTGCGCGTTGATCTTCCGCCGCCTGACGTGGCGCGCCCTCGCTGGCTTGCGCCACCTCAACCTCGGCTTGCTTCAGCGCCAAGGTCGCTTGTTTGACCGCCAAATCCGCACGGCGATCCTCGGATGTCTCGCTGCTGGCCATCGGTTGCTTGAGTGCCTGTGCAGCTTGTTGCACCTCCGCTGCGGCGCGCTTCACCTCGGCACGCGCCAAACGCGCGGTCACCTCCGACACACGCGCCGCCAAGGCTTGTTTTTCATCCGCTGACCGGGCTGTCAACCCGTCCGCATGCACATGCCGCAATTCCGCGCGCAGCTGCTGCACCTCGGCATCGGCACGACGATAATCCGCCACCCGCAGGCGCGTTTCCGCCTGACGCAATGCTAAAGGCGATGACGCATTGCGCACCTCAGCCTCGGCAGCCTGCAACTCCATTTCGGTTTCGCGCACACGACCGTCGGCGCGATAGCGATCTATCCGTGCTTCCTGAAGCGCCAACGTGCGCATGCCGACGACACCGGCGGCCGCATCGCCGTCTTGATGCAGCCGGGCACGGGTCACCTCGACTTCATCTTCGGCTTGACGCGCAGCGCGCCGGGCGCGCCAGACATCTTCCGAGACCACCCATACCATCCCACCATTCCCAACACCCAGGCTGGCGCTGTAAGTCAAATCAGCCAAGGCCGTTGGCGTGGGCTTCAGGATAGAACTCGCGTTGGGCAAGGTTTGCGTATTTTGCTGCACCGTGGCCGCTGTCCCCGCTGGGCACAACACCGGATTTGTGGCACAGGTTGGCGGCAAAACACTGGCAGTTGTGCCCGTATTAGCGGGCGCCACGGTGGAGGTTCCCCAAAACAGGGCAAAACTATTCGATGGGATCGCAACCTTTTGGGCGCTGGTGGTCAGCAAGGAAGCCAGCAAAGCGGGAAAGGAGAAGCTGCTGTTATTCAGCGTCCCCAGGGCGGCGGTTGAAATCGCCGCCGCGAAGGTGGCAGGTGGCTGCCCGAAGTTCAACACCGTGGCGGTCAAACCATTCAGGTTGCTGACACGCTGATCCTGCGCAAAGACAGACCACCCATGCCCGGCAGGTAGCGTCAGGGCGCTCGCCCCGACATTATTGAATACGTTGCCCCCAGCAATCATGCCCACACTCATCAATGGCATGGTGACCGGGATGCCGGTATAGGGATCGAGCACGCTGCCGGCGGGCGCGGTAACAGTGATGCCGCCGTTCAAGGTAATGTTGCCCAGAGCGACCAGTGCATATTGTGATTTCGAGCCTTCCAGGAGCAAGTTGCTGGCAACCACCATATTTCCCAGGGAACCCACCGCCATGCCGGTCGGGGCAAAGACGTGATTCACACTCCCCATGGCAAAACACAGGGCATTGGCGCAGACGGGGTTGTTGCTTGCCATCCCCAGATAAACATCACGCGGCACGCCACCAGTAGCGCTGGCGTAGGTTTGCACTAACACCGCATTGACACTGGCATCCAGAAAACTATTGCTGATCTGGTCAAAACTGAAATTGGCCTGCGCGGCGGATCTGATCGAATAATTCGGTGTCGCGGTATGTGCCGTATTCAAATTGGTATAGTTCATCCCCGACAAACTGATTTTGCCGGTGCCGGTGCTGATACTGCTACCACTGCCGATGGTCACCCCGGCCCCAACGCCCGGCCCCATCCCTTTGATGCTCAACATCCCGCCGACGGGCGGCGTATTCAGCGCAGCAGGCAGCATGGTGGTATCCAGCATGGCCGGACGGCTCAGCGTCGGCGCCAGTTGCGATTGCCCCAACCAAAAATCCTGTGCACTGATGGACACATTACCGCCGTCGGTGGCTACCCCGGCCTGATAGATCAGCGTGGCAGCGGTCTGACCTTGCAGCATGAACGGCCCACCGCTGCCATCCATACTGGCATTGCCGGTCGCGGTCAGGTTAAACGCACCACCATTGGTGGCGATGCTGGTGCCCAAATGTACCTCGCCGGTACCTTGCGTACCGCTGGCGTTCAACGTCAGATTCGCACCATAGGTGACGATATGCCCACCTAGGGACGTCGACGCATAACTACCCGCAGCCGCACTCCCCAAGGTGAGCACATTGCCGCCGTTGGCCTGCAAAATCAGGCTTTTACCCTTGTTATTAAGGGCCGCCGCAGTGGGGGTCATGACCACCGGATCCAGCACCACCACATCGCCCGCCGTCGTTTGCACGGTGTAGCTCCCGTTTAGCAATACATTGCTCACCACGGTACTGGGAGCAATGCTCCCCCCAGGACACCCCAAGAGCGCCGTACTATTGCTGATGCAATAGGTGCCGGTAGGGTCCAGCAACAACGAGCCCGCCTGTCCCAACGGCGCCAAGGTGTCCACCATACCGCGATAGGCCAGCACACGCTTGCCCGACACTTCAACCCGCCCGCCATTGCCACCCTGTGCGCCGCCGCGTGCCGTGATCTGTCCCGCGTAATCGGTACGATCATCCGCCCACACCACCACCAAACCGCCATTGCCCTGGTTCAGCGCATCGGCGCGCAAGGTTGCCCCGGCGGCCACCGTGGTGGTTTTGGCATTCTGTACGGCGGTATTCTTGCCTTGGAAATCGCCGCCCACGCGCAGGCTCCCTCCCCCCAACGTACCGGACGCATCAAGCTGCGCGCTGCTGTCCAATGTGACCTGCTTGCCCAAGACGCTCACCACACCGCCCACACCATGACTGCCACGGGCTGTGACCTGACCGGCCACTTGAGCACTACCTGCCGACTGCACCGTCACCGTGCCACCATGGATACCATCGGCGCTGGTCACACTCCCCTGCGCTACCGTCACATTTTGTGAGGCCGACAACACAATATTACCCTGCGGATCACGGCTGGCACTGTCCGCACGCAACACGCCTTGTTGCTGAATCAGCGGCGCATACACATCAATCGAGCCACCTTGGGCTGACACGGTACCCAGATTCAGCGCCTGTCCACCGGCGGGTGCCGAGACGGTCACACTGATATGCGGCGTATTGCTATCCACCAGACTCACCTGATTGCCCGCCGCCAACAGCACCTGCCCTTGTGGCGAAGTAATCACACCTTGATTGGTGACCTGATTGCCAATCAAATACACCCGCCCGCCCAAGGGGGTGGTAATGGTGCCTTGATTGACCACCGACGTGCCATTGCTGCCGATGAATTGCGACCGTCCCAACAGGAAATCGGCATTGCTGATATTCAACGTGGAAGCAATCAGCCCGTTCACATCCACCACCGAGCCGACGCCAAACAAAATGCCGTAAGGGTTGATCAGGAACACCTGACCATTGGAACTCAGGGTACCCAGAATCTGACTGGGATTGTTGCTGACCACCCGGTTCAGTACCGAGGATTGGGCGGACGGCTGGACAAAGCGCGTGGTTTCACCCTTGCCGATATTGAACTGTTGCCAGTTCAGCACTGTACCAGGGGTATTGGTAATGGTCAGCGTGTTGCCATTGCTGACCATGGTGGCGCTGCCATTCACCACCACACCGCCCAGCGGGTTGGCCCACACCACGACTGGGGCAAAACACAGGGCCACCGCCAGGCTGGCGGCGTTGACACGAAAGGATTGCGATGTACTCATGCGACTTCTCCCCAATCAAAACACCAGCGAGATGGCAATATGCCCCCGCACATCATTCTTCTTGATGACACTGCCCAGGTAAGGCACGGATTGCTGTGGCCAGCCCAGATCCAGCTTGACCGTCACATCACGCCGATGCACCACCCGCACGCCAATGCCATAACTGGAAATGGCGCTGTGCGACCAAGCCAGCGGCTGGTCATTCACACTGACCCTGGCTGTGTCCCAGAACAGCAGCGCACGCACGCTGTCATCCGGCAATTTCCAGTACTGATTCAAATCCGGCGTGTATAACTCCAGATTGCCGTAATAACCACGCTCCCCGGCCACCACCCGTTCGGGATAGCCGCGCACGGTGGCCATGCCACCCACCCCCAATTGCTCGGCAGGCAACAGCAAATCGCGTGAATACTGCCCATTCAGCGCAGCACGCATCTGCCAATCCAGAGGTAATGACACGCTACCGCTCACGTTGGCACGCCATAAGCGCCAATTGGGCGTTGGCAGCAAGGTCGCGCCGGCCACCGTGGCACGTGCCGCCTGGTAATGAAGATAACTGCCTTGAGAACCGCCCGGCAAATTGCTCACCCAGGTCACACTGCCAGCCCCCTGCACGCTGGGCTTGGTTAATTGAGCTGCGTAGGCGAGACTGAACGGACGCTCGGTGACACTGCCGCACGGTGCTGTGCAGGCCGTAAAACTGTTGGTATTGGCTTTGTAATCGGCGCCCAGAATGACTTTGTGACGCCAATCGCCCAATGTAGGTAGCGGATAATTCAAGCGTGCACCCAGCACCGAGCCTTTGCCGGAAAAGTAAATCGCACCATTCTGTGTCGCCGAGGAAGAATAAGCCGCAATGAAGTCCAGCGACACGCCGCTGGGATACAGCGGCAGGTGATACCCAAGATTGACGCTGCCGATTTTATCCAGCGCGTCTGGCGACGCCGTGTATTGCAGTGCCAGCGCGTGATCGCGGTCAAACAAATTGGCGTGCTGATACGCCACATTCAGCTTGGCATAACCCGTGGCCGCCGCACCAGTGTTGTCCATACCAACCATCCAGCGTGACAAACGATCTTCACTGACATCCACCCGCGCGATCAAATCACCGGGCTGACTGCCCGGCTGTACATTCACCGCCACCTGCTTGGCGGCGTTTTCGTTGGCGAGGGAAATCGCCGCTTCGAGTTGTTTGGCATTCAAACTATTACCGCGCACCAGTACCGGCAAACTGGCCCGAATGTTGTCCGCGCTGTACTGCTTGTTGCCCTGTACCTCAATCGCAGTCACCCGGTCTTCCTGCACCTTGAGCTTGACCACCCCGCCTGTGAGCACCTGCTCCGGCGCCATCACCTGCACGACGGTGTAACCCGCCGCCTGATAGCGCATACGGAGCATCTCTGCCGCACGCGTCACATCCGCCACCGCACGCCCCGGCCCGGTGAACGGCTGCAAGGTAGCCTGTACGGTGGCCGCGTCCAGCAAGGTATTGCCAACGACTTCAAAAGCCCGGATCTCAAAACTGAGCGGATCGGCCATCACACGATCGGCGCCAACCAGCAGCAACACTGCACACCACCACACACGTTTATACATCACACTCTCCCGACAGGTTTAACCCTATTTCGATACTGGTTAGTGATTCTACTCCGTAACCCAAATCATGGTGTGCCCCACGCTGAACACTGGTCAGGGACGGAGGACAGTCGGCTGCGGGTTGTCCTGCAACTGCGGGTAATCCCGGCTGAAATGCAGCCCGCGACTCTCATGGCGCTGCAAGGCACTTTCCACGATCAACTCGGCATTCGTCACGAGGTTACGCAATTCCAGCAAATCGCTGTTGACGTGAAAATGCGCGTAAAACTCCTGAATCTCACTTTGCAACAACTGAATGCGGTGCCAAGCGCGTTGCAGCCGCTTGTTGGTGCGCACGATGCCCACGTAGTCCCACATGAAATGCCGCAACTCCGCCCAGTTATGCGAAATCACGATTTGCTCGTCGGCATCGGTTACCCGGCTTTCATCCCATTCCGGCAGTTCCGGGATGCGCAAAACTTCCTTGCCCAGAATGTCGCGCACCGCCGCGTCGGCAAACACCACGCACTCCAGCAGCGAATTGCTGGCCAGGCGGTTCGCGCCGTGCAAGCCGGTGTAGGCGGTTTCGCCCACGGCGTACAAATTGTCCACATCGGTGCGGGCGTGCAAATCGGTCATCACCCCGCCGCAGGTGTAATGCGCGGCAGGTACCACCGGAATCGGATCCTGGCTAATGTTGATGCCCAACTCCAGACAGCGGGCAAAGATATTGGGGAAATGCCCCTGCAAAAATTCCACCGACTGATGGGAAATGTCCAGATACACGCAATCCAGCCCATGCTTTTTCATTTCATAATCAATCGCTCGCGCCACCACATCACGCGGAGCCAATTCGGCACGGGGGTCGTGCTGCGGCATAAAACGCGTGCCATTCGGCAACTTCAAAATCCCGCCTTCGCCGCGCACCGCCTCGGTAATCAGAAAAGACTTGGCTTCCGGGTGATACAAACAAGTGGGGTGAAACTGGATGAACTCCATATTGGCGACACGGCAACCCGCACGCCAGGCCATGGCAATGCCGTCGCCGGTGGCCGTGTCAGGATTGGTGGTGTAGAGATAGACCTTGCCGGTGCCGCCGGTGGCCAAAATGGTGTTTTGCGCGGCTATCGTGACCACCTCGTCCGATAGACAATTCAGCGCATACACCCCAAAGCAGCGGTTGCCGGACAGCCCCAACTTCTTGCTGGTAATCAAATCCACCGACATGTAGTGCTCCAGTACCGTGATGTTGGGATGCTCCAGCACCCGACGAATCAGCGTCTCCTGCACCACCGCCCCGGTGGCATCGGCAGCGTGAATGATGCGGCGCTGGCTATGCCCCCCCTCGCGGGTCAGGTGGTAGCCGGTGTCCTGATTCTGCTCGCGGGTAAACGGCACCCCTTGGGCGATCAGCCAATCAATCGACGCCTTGCCATGCTCGACCACAAACGCCGTCGCCGCCGGATCGCACAGCCCCGCGCCCGCAATCAGCGTGTCCTGAATATGCGCCTCCAGCGAATCCTCCTTGGACAACACGGCGGCAATCCCGCCCTGCGCCCAGCCACTCGCGCCGTCCAGCATGGACTGCTTGGTAATCAGGCCCACGCGCTGCTGATCGGCCAATTTCAATGCCAATGTCAGCCCCGCCAAACCACTACCAATAATCAACGTGTCAAATTGTTGCACCTGGTTTCACCCTACTTCGTTAACTTGGGCTGGGGACTATAGCAAAATTGGCCCGCCATGCGCCGCCTGCGCCCACGATATTTGTCACATCGGTATAATCCGCCGCCTTGTTTTTCCACCGAATGTCCCGCCATGCGCCACTTCAATCTTTCTGCCTGGGCCATCAAACACACCACCTTGGTGTGGTATGCCTTATTCACGGTTTTGCTGGCCGGGGTTTTTTATTACCAGCAACTGGGGCAAAAGGAAGACCCGGATTTCACCTTTAAAGTGATGACGGTACAGGTGGCCTGGCCGGGGGCAACGGCGCGCGAGGTGGAGCAGCAAATCACCCAGGTACTGGAGCGCCGCTTGCAGGAATTACCCTGGCTGGACACCTTGAACAGCTATTCCCGCGCCGGTGAATCCGGCCTGTTCATCACGTTGAAGGAAAGCATGCCCGCCAGCGAGTTGGAAAAAAGCTGGCACGCGGTGCGCAAGGTGTTACAGGACAGCCAGTCCGCCCTGCCGGAAAACGCCGGCCAGCCGCTGATTAACGACGAATTCGGCGAAACCTTCGGCGTGATTTATGCCTTGAGCAGCGACAGCGCCAGCCCGGCGGAACTGGCGGCGCAAGCGCGGCGGGTGCGCGAGCAACTGATGAACGTGCCACAGGTGCGCAAAGTCAGCTTGCTCGGCGTACAGGAAGAGAAAATCTTCATCGAATTTTCCAGCGCCAAAATGGCCAGTATGGGCATCGACCCCATGGCGGTGATGAACGCCCTGCGCGCCCGCAATGCGGTGGAGCCAGCCGGGGAATTCGTCACGGAAAACGGCGTGGCGCGGCTGCGGGTCAGTGGCGATTTCAAGTCGCTGCAAACCATCCAGGACATGGCGATTACCGCTGGCGGCAAGACTTACCGCCTAGGCGACTTGAGCCACGTCTATCGCGGCTATGCCGACCCGGCCAGTTTCAAGCTGCGCAGCCAGGGCAAGGCGGCGGTGGGGCTGGCGGTGTCGCTGGTAGATGAGGCCAATATCGGTCGCGTTGGCACGGATTTGGCCGCCACCTGGGCGCGCATCAACCTGCCCAAGGACATTCAAATGGTGCAAGTCGCCGACCAGCCCGGCGTGGTGAAACACGCCATCCACGGTTTCATGCAGGCGCTGCTGGAGGCGCTGGTGATTGTGCTGCTGGTCAGCTTTATCAGCCTCGGCTGGCGCGCCGGGCTGGTGGTCGGGCTGTCGATTCCGCTGGTGCTGGCCGGGACGTTCTGGCTGATGTACGTGTTTGGCATCGAGTTGCAGCGTGTGTCGCTGGGCGCGCTGATTATCGCCTTAGGCCTGCTGGTGGATGATGCCATGATCGCGGTGGAAATGATGGAAGTGAAGCTGGCGCAGGGTTTCAGCAAGTTGCACGCCGCCACGTTCGCCTACACCAGCACCGCTTTCCCCATGCTCACCGGCACGCTGATTACCGCCGCCGCCTTTTTGCCGGTCGGGCTGGCCAAGTCGTCGGCGGGCGAATACACCTTCTCCATTTGCGCCGTCGTGACGATTGCCCTGCTGGTGTCCTGGCTGGTAGCGGTGGTGTTTACGCCGTTTATTGGCTATCGCCTGCTGCCAGAAAATCACCAATCCGAGCCAGACGACCAGCATTATCAGCAAGGCTTTTATGGCCGCTTCCGCCGTCTGGTGGAATTCTGCCTACACTGGCGCAAAAGCGTGGTCGGCGTGACGGTGCTGCTGTTCGCCTTGTCACTGTTGGGTTTCAGCCAGGTGGAGCAGGAATTTTTCCCGCCCTCGGAGCGCAACGAATTGCTGATGGACATCTGGCTGCCGGACGGCACCAGCTTTGCCGCCACGGAAAGTCTGGTCAAGGAATTTGAAGCCAAGCTGAAAAAGGACGGCGACATCGCCAGCTACACCAGCTACGTCGGCGGCAGTTCGCCGCGCTTTTATTTGCCGCTGGATTTGCAACTACCCAACATCAACTATGCTCAGATGGTGATCGTCGCCAAGGACGGGCAAAAGCGCGAGGCGGTGCTGAAACGGGTGCGCACTTGGCTGAATGAGGACTACGCGCAACTGGGCATCCGCATCGCCCGGCTGGAAAACGGCCCGCCGGTGGGCTATCCGGTGCAATTCCGCGTGGTGGGTGAAGACGCTGCCAAGCTGCGCCCGATTGCCGACGAGGTGTTAGCCATCGTCAAACAAAACAAGCAAACCAAAAACGCCGGGCTGGATAGCAGCGCGCCGCTGCGGGTGATGCAGGTAGATGTCGATCAGGAAAAAGCCCGCGCCCTTGGCCTGTCGTCGCAAAGCGTGGCACGCAACCTGCAAGCCATGCTGTCCGGCATCAGCGTGTCGCACCTGCGTGAAAACGGCCAGCAAATCGAAATTATCGCCCGCGCCGCGCCGGAAGAACGCGGCGACCCCGAAGCCTTGGCGCGCAGCGTGGTGTACGCCGGGGACGGCAAATTTGTGCCGCTGGCGCAAATCGCCCAACTGGAGCAAGCCGAAGAAGACGGCATTCTGTGGCGCAAAAATCGTCAGGCCATCATCACCGTGCGCGCCGACGTGCCGGACGACGTGCGTGCGCCGGAAGTCAGCGCCGCCATTGAAAGCAAACTCGCCGCCGTGCGCGCCAAGTTGCCGCCCGGCTATCGCATCGAAGTCGGCGGCGCGGCGGAAGGCAGCGACAACGCGCAAAACTCCATTCTGGCCGTACTGCCGCTGATGGCCTTTGTCATCGTCACCCTGCTGCTGCTGCAATTGCGCCAAGCCAACCTCGCCCTACTGGCCGTGCTCACCGCCCCGCTCGGCCTGATTGGTGTGACCGCCGTGCTGCTGCTGTTCCACGTCCCCTTCGGCTTCGTCGCCCTGCTCGGCATCATCTCCCTGGCCGGGATGATTATGCGCAACTCGGTGATACTGCTGGATCAAATCCAGCAAGACCTCGCCAGCGGCCTGTCCCCCTGGGAAGCCATCGTCGATTCCACCGTGCGCCGCTTCCGCCCCATCATGCTCACCGCCGCCGCCGCCCTGCTCGCCATGATTCCCCTGACCCGCAGCGTGTTCTGGGGGCCGATGGCCGTGGCGATTATGGGTGGCCTGCTGGTCGCAACACTGCTGACCTTGCTGTATTTGCCTGCGCTGTATGCGTGGTGGTTTGGAGTAGAAAAATCCGACGCACCGACTCAGGACTGATGCGATGAACAGACCTGCATTCAACCCCAAACGATTTGCCCTGCTACTGTTGGGTACATTGGCGTTTGGCGTTGCGGTTGCAATTCTGGATGCTCAATGGAGCATCTCGCCGAAGCTGATTGTGACCATCCTGGTTTTTTTGCTGGTTTTTGCAGCCGTAATGGTACTGGTACCGGCAATCAAGCATGAACATCGCGCAATCGAATGGCAACACAAACATCAACTGGAATTGGAAGCGGATTTGCAGCAATTGCACGCACTTTTGAAAATCGCCAAGCAGGAAAATCAAGGAGCCGTCCATCAAAACCGAGCTGATACACGCCCTGACCGAGGATTTTGAAGCGCACGCTCAGCGGTAGAAATGGTGGCTTCGCGCAGCAAGCCACCATTTCCCACGTGCCGCGCTGCTTGGGATGCGAGACAAAAACGGTGGTTTGCCTGCGGCGAAACCACCTTACGGGCTAAAGTTTTTTACATTTCAAATAGCAATGAATGCTCTGAAAGAAAGCAAGATGCGCCAGTTTTATATTGAAAATCTAACTGAATTTCTGAATAGACCTCTATGGGATACGCAGGCCATGATTTTCCGAGGTGTCGCTAAGGAGTCTTATCAACTTATCCCGTCAATTGGCCGAGTAAATGCAAAAGACGATAGCGCACGGATGACATTTGAGCGGACGATATTTGAGAAATTTCAAATGAAAGCGCTGCCGTTTTTGAACAACGAACCCAAATCACAAATGGAATGGCTATTTCTTGCCCAGCACTATGGTATTCCCACGCGCCTGCTGGATTGGACAACCAATCCATTAGTGGCCTTATTCTTTGCGACAGAAGGCGAACACACAGATGATTTTGCTGTTTATAAGCGATTGCAAACAGAATGGTTGCGGGGAGCGGAAGACCCTTTTGAATTGGATAAAGAAAATGGCTTGATGCCAAAACACAGCGATATTCGATTCATCAATCAAGCCGGCGTATTTACAATCCACCCAAATCATCAAGTCGAAACTAGCGACCAAAATACTGTCAAGTTCATATTTCCGACCAAGGCTAGGGAAGAAATCAGATGGCAGCTAGGAAAGCTCGGTATTAAAACCTCATTTATTTATCCCAATCTCGATGGTATTTCCAAGGACATATTGGAAGAGTCAAAAACTCAACTCAACGGAGGAAGTATGAGAGTTACTTCCCCTTGGGATTGGGCATAAATCCCCTTTTTCAAAATCCAAAACGCATACATCCACTACAATTTCCTGAAGAAAATCCAAGTTCACGATGAAAAAAGAATATCCCCCCGCGATTTTTCTGATGGGCCCGACCGCCAGTGGCAAGACGGCGGCGGCGGTGGCGCTGGTGCAGGCGTTGCCGCTGGAAATCATTAGCGTGGATTCGGCGCTGGTGTATCGGGACATGGACATCGGCACAGCCAAGCCGGATGCGGCGACCTTGGCGCTGGCTCCGCATCATTTGCTGGACATCCGCGAGCCGACCGAAGCCTATTCGGCGGCGGCGTTTCGGGAGGATGCGCTGCACCTGATGGCCGACATCACCGCACGCGGCAAAATCCCGCTGCTGGTGGGCGGCACCATGTTGTATTTCCGCGCCTTGCAACAGGGGCTAAACGAATTGCCGCAGGCTGACCCGGCCTTGCGCGCCGAGTTGGATGCCGACATGGCGCGCTTTGGCACGCCGTATTTGCATCAACAACTGGCCGAGGTCGATCCCATCACGGCAGCGCGTTTGTCGCCCAACGACAGCCAACGCGTGCAGCGGGCGCTGGAGATTTTCCGCCTCAGCGGTCAACCCATGTCGGCGCTGCTGCATGCCCCAGCGGCGGAGCCGCTGCCCTATGACGTGTTGTCGATTGCCTTGCAACCCAGCGAGCGCGCCGGGCTGCACCAGCGCATCGCCCTGCGTTTCGAGCAGATGGTGGCGCAAGGCTTGCTGGACGAGGTGCGGCAACTGCGCCAGCGCTATGCCTTGCACCCCGACTTGCCGTCCATGCGCTGCGTCGGCTATCGCCAGGCCTGGCAGTTGCTGGACGGCGACATCGACCGGCAAGCCTTCATGGACAGCGGCATCGCCGCCACGCGCCAACTGGCCAAGCGCCAACTCACCTGGCTGCGCAGCATGCCCGCCACGCACGTCATCGACTGCCTGGCGATGGACGCGACGACGCAGGTGATGAGTACTGTGCGGGACTGGCTGAAGCGCGATTGAGC
>DHYQ01000106.1:0-2392 GCA_002414205.1 Gallionellaceae bacterium UBA5126
GATTTGTGCTCTGACCGGAACACAGTGGACGGGGATTTTACTGTGGGTGCTAGTTTACCAGATTGGGATTTGTGCTCTGACCGGAACTACTGAGGAAATGCCCTAGCAATGGCCATGAGTTTACCAGATTCGGATTTTTGCTCTGTTCAACTGCCTGTTTTCAGATTAAAACAACTTGGGGAGTTACCCATAAAAAAAACCCGCCAGTTTCCCGGCGGGTTTTTCATTGCTCAGCGCTTGAAAGCAGACTTAGGCGTCGCCTTCCTTGGCCTTTTCTTCTTTCTTCATGGCGGCGACGTGCTTTTGCACCATTTGCTCCATGGCTTTTTTGTCGTCGGCATCGCGTTGTGCGCTATCGCCACCCAACATCGCCACGGCCATCTTCTTGACCAGACCTTCCACGGCACCCACCAGCAGGTTCAGGATGCGGTGTACCAGCGAGGCGGAGAAGCCGCCCAACAGAGACAGGGTGGGCTTGCCCAAACCATTCAGCGCCTTGGGATCCAGCGGGATCAAGCTGGCCAGAATCAAACCGGCCATGATGCCGACCAGCAAGCGGATCCAGTAGGAGGTTTCAAACTTGGGATCAAACACACCGTCCACGATGTACTGGTTGGCCTGGAATAGCGCGGAGAAACAGGCACCCAACGAAGCGGCAAAGGCGAAGAACATCAGATTCACGAACAAGGGCAGGCCATCAGAACTGAAGATGTCACCGCCGGTGGGGCTGACATAGGGTGACAGGGCAAAGCCGATAAAACCAATCAGCGAAAAGATCGCCACCAGCATCAAACGACGCAGCAGCGGCACCGTGCTCAACCAAGAGAAGCGACTCTTGACCGCAAAGGAGGAATCCAGCAGCAACACCGCGCGTGGCGTCGCCGGTGCAATCGCGTTGCTCAACAAATCGTGCACTTCGGTCAGCTTGGTGATGTCGAGGATCTTGCTTTGGTCAAAAACATAGGCATCCCCCAAGCGCTTGCGTTCGATTTCACGGTCGCGGTATTCGGCGCTGAAGGCCTCGACCACCGGGAAAATGTGCGCTGGGACAACCTTGCCCGCAGACATCAGGAAACGCATCATCGACATCGCTTCGCGCAGAAACTGATCGCGGATCTGCCAAGGTTCGTCGTCTGGGTTGCCATCACCTTCAATAAAGGGCGGGGGCAGTTCTTGCTTGGGAACGGTGACTTGGTTTTCGGCTTCGGACATGATAGTTCTCCCATGAGTAAAAATATGTGTGCAGCTTGTTGTTTGAAGTGCTGCTGCGCGAATTCTAACCGATAGCTTTCACTTCGCGCAGGGACATCGGCACATTAATTCAGCTTATTACCGCGATAGCGCAGATGGATTTGCAAAAACAGAAAAGCCACACGGAGACCGTGTGGCTTGGGTATTTGGTGGGTGGTATTGGATTCGAACCAACGACCTTTGCGATGTCAACGCAACGCTCTAACCAACTGAGCTAACCGCCCTTAAAGAGGCGCGCATTATAGTGGACGGCGGAAAATTTACAAGGATTTTTTGCGGCGTAGGGCTTGCCACAATTGTCGCAGACTGCCGGGGTATAGCCACAACAAGCCGCAAATTCCGTACAGCGACAGTGAAGCCGGAAAATTGGCGTCACGCATCAGGGCCAACGCCTGCGGATCGCGCCAGTACCAATAAGCCGCATAGCCGCCATCCACAGTAAACCAGGTCGCCAGCAGCATCAGCGGAAACTGCCGCCACTGCCGCGTCAGCATCACCCACAAACTCCAGGGCGCGAACAAATAGGCGCAAATCGCCATCAGGAAGGAAACGGGGATGTCCCAGTCCGGCGCGGGCGTGAGGTAGCTGCCGACTATCAACAACGCGATGCCGACGGCCAGCGTGCACAGCTTCCAAGGCCGCCGGTACTCGTGCCGCCAAGCCGGTTGCTGCATCAATAATCGCCGCTGGCCAGATTGTCGAAGCGGGTGAATTCGCCCCGGAAGGCCAGTTCCACCTTGCCAATCGGGCCATTCCGCTGTTTGCCGATGATGATTTCGGCCTTGCCCTTGTCGGCGGTATCGGGGTTGTACACCTCGTCGCGGTAGATGAACAAAATCAAATCCGCGTCCTGCTCAATCGCGCCGGATTCGCGCAAGTCGGACATCACCGGGCGCTTGTTGGGGCGCTGTTCTAGGCTGCGGTTCAACTGCGACAGGGCAATCAGCGGCACGTGCAATTCCTTGGCCAGCGACTTCAGCGAGCGGGAGATTTCGGAAATTTCCGTGGCGCGGTTTTCTGAGGTTTTGCCGGAGGCACCGCTCATCAGTTGCAAATAGTCGATGACAATCAGCCCCAAGCCTTGGTGCTGGCGATGCAGGCGGCGGGCACGGGCGCGCACTTCCAGTGCGGACAGCCCGGC